>NZ_JBKFAK010000010.1:0-177453 GCF_053345595.1 Methylobacterium sp. D54C | reverse complement strand
CACCCGTCGGTGAGCTCAGAAAGAAGAACAACAGATCGGCACAAGTCTACTCACGCCAGGTCCTAAGACCCAGCCGCAAGGACAAACGCCGCCCGCGTCTCCCTTCCTCATTCCAACTTGTCAAAGATCAGTAATCACTCTCGTAATTACCGGTTAAGAAGAAGTCAAGTAGCTCGGCTTTCGCCAGATTTACTTTTCTAAATCTCGGTAAGTCCGTCCAACCCGCCCCGTTTTTCTTCCGGACCGCGTCGGGAGGCGCCGTATAAGCTGCTCCGGACTTTCCTGTCAACCACCCTTTTCCCCGGCGACGGAACCGAACCGGCCGAACCGGATCTCGGTGCCTCCGTCGACAGAGCGCGACGCGGAACGGCCCGGAGGCCCTTCGGTGCGGCGCTGGACGATGGACGCTCCCTCACACACCCGGTCCGGGTCGAGCCTGCGCTCGCGCCCGACAGCGTCGCGATCCCGAAAGATCGGTGCTGGCTGGTAATGCTGAGGAAGTTCCGGCGGACGGCGTGCCGTCGTGACCGATGAGGCGGATCTAAGGACCCGAACCGCCTTGCGCAAGGGGCCGAGCGCGGGGCGGCCCCGACCGGGACGCACGGCTCACGGATCGCGGTCGGCCGGCCCGCTCGCCGGCCCGCACCCCCACCGGTCGACGCGGGCGCTCCCCCGGCGCTGCGCGGGACCCGCACCGGCTGAAACCATCGCGGCGGGCGCGCGAAGAGGCGTGATCGCGGTTGATCCTGAGGGACTCGATGACGCTGCTGCACGATCTCACGGGTGCGTCCCCCGGCATGACCGGGACCGCCCTGCTCCTGCGCCTGTCCGCCATCGGCGCGGCCCTGGCCGGGACCGCCGGCACCTTCGCGTATGCCGGCGGCTGGCTCTCGCCCGGCCAGCTCACGCCGGCCCGGATCATCGACCGGTTCGAGCAGGTGAACGGGCCGCATCCCGGCTTCCGACGCAACCACGCCAAGGGGATGTGCGTGGCGGGCCGCTTCACGGGCAGCGGCGCGGGCGCGCGCCTCTCGAAGGCGGGCGTGTTCGCGGCGGGACACGTGACGCCGGTCGAGGGGCGGGTGGCGCTGGCCGGCGGCCAGCCCTACGCGGCCGACGCCGCCGCCACCGTGCGCAGCCTCGCCCTGCGCTTCCGGCTGCCGGACGGCGAAGATTGGCGCACCGGCATGAACAACATCCCGGTCTTTCCGGTGCGCACACCCGAGGCCTTCTACGCGCAGCTCCTCGCGGCCAATCCCGATCCGGCCACCGGCAAGCCGGATCCGGAGCGCCTGAAGGCCTTCTTCGCGGACCATCCGGAGAGCGCGAAGGCCGCCGCGCTGATCAAGGCGCGGACCGTGACCGCGGGCTTCGCCGACAGCACCTACTGGAGCCTGAACGCCTTCCGGTTCGTCGCCGCGGACGGCGCCGCCCGGCCGGTGCGCTGGGCCATGGTCCCCGACCCGGCGCCGGCGGCCGAGGCCGCACCGGGCGGCGCGAACGCCCTGTTCGACGCGCTCGCCGCGCAGCTGGCCCAGGGCCCCCGGCACTGGCACCTGATCGTCACGCTCGGCCAGGCCGGCGACCCGACCGCCGACGCGACGCGGCCCTGGCCGGCCGACCGCGAGACGGTGGATGTCGGGACCCTGACCCTCACGGCGGCGACGCCGGAGGCCGCCGCCACCTGCCGCGACATCAACTTCGATCCGCTGGTGCTGCCGGACGGCATCGCGCCGAGCGACGACCCGCTGCTGAGCGCCCGGTCGGCGGCCTACGCCCAGTCCGTCACCCGCCGCGCCGGCGAGGCCAAGACGCAGAGCGCCGTCACCGGCACCGCGATCCACGGAGCCGCCCTGTGACCGAGCCCGACCGCTTCGACCGGCCCGCGCGCCTGCTCCACTGGACCATGGCGGCGCTGATCCTGGCCATGCTGCTGATCGGCGTCGCCATGGTGACCTCCCTCGCCGATTACGGCACCCTCGTCGCCCTGCACCGGCCGCTCGGGATCCTGATCCTGGTCCTCGCCGGGTTCCGACTCGCCTATCGCTGGCGCCACGCGCCGCCGCCGCTGCCGACGGATCTTCCGGGCTGGCAGAAGCGCGCGGCCCACGCCTCGCACATCCTGCTCTACGGCCTCATGCTGGCCATGCCGCTCGTCGGCTGGGCGATGCTATCGGCGGCGCGCTACCCCGTCATCCTCGCCGGCCCGGTGGTCCTGCCGCCGATCCTGCCGCAGGACCCGATGCTGTACGCGGCCCTGCGCCGGCTCCACACCGCGCTGGCCTACGGGCTGTTCGCCCTGATCCTCGCGCATCTGGCGGCGGCGCTGCTGCACGCGCTGATACGCCGGGACGAGGTCTTCGCCAGCATGGCGCCCTGGCGGTCGACACCGGCCAGGACCACCGAGCCGCCGAAATGACCCTCTCGTTCTCTTGAAAGTCTGATCCGTTCTCCATAAAGAACGCTCGCCCGCCCCGGTCGGACGGGGCGGGCGATCTCTGCGTGGAGGACGAGGCGATGTCAGAGGGATTAGCGGCGCGTACCGTCGCGGCGGCCAACGGCGTGGCCCAGGACGCGGCCTTCGGTGCGGTGATCGCGCCGATCCACCTGTCGACGACCTTCAAGTTCCCGGCCTTCGAGCAGCCCGGCCCCTACGATTACTCGCGCCTGGGCAACCCGACCCGGGACGCGCTGGCCGACACGATCGCCAAGCTCGAGGGCGGCGCCCGCGCCGTCCTGGTGGCGAGCGGCATGGCGGCCCTCGACCTCGCCCTGTCGAGCCTGCGGCCCGGCGATCTCCTGGTCGCGCCGCACGATTGCTACGGCGGAACGCACCGCCTGCTCAGCTTCCGCGCGGAGCGGGGCCATTACCGCGTCGCCTTCGTCGACCAGACCGATCCGGACGCGCTGGCGGCGGCCCTGGCCCAGGGGCCGAAGGTCGTGCTGATCGAGACCCCGAGCAACCCGCTGATGCGCGTGGTCGATGTCCGGCGGATCACCGCGGACGCGAAGGCGGCCGGCGCGCTGGCGGTGGTGGACAACACCTTCCTGTCGCCCGCCCTGCAGCAGCCGATCGCCCTCGGGGCGGATCTCGTCGTCCACTCCACCACCAAGTTCCTGAACGGCCATTCCGACGTGATCGGCGGGGCCGTGATCGCCGCCGACAAGGCGATGGGCGAGGACCTCGCCGCCTGGGCGAACACGATCGGCGTCACCGGCTCGCCCCTCGACGCCTACCTGACGCTTCGGGGCCTGCGCACCCTGTTCGTCCGTGTGGAGCAGCAGCAGCGCAACGCCGCGGCCCTGGCGGCCTTCCTCGACGCCCATCCGGCGGTGGCGCGGGTCCACTATCCGGGCCTGCCGACGCATCCGGGGCACGCCCTGGCCAAGGCCCAGCAGGCGGGCTTCGGGGCGATGCTGAGCTTCGAGCTGGCCGGCGGCCGCGACGCGGTGAGGACCTTCGTGGAGGCCCTGCGGGTCTTCACGCTGGCCGAGTCGCTCGGCGGCGTCGAGAGCCTGATCGCCCATCCGCCGACCATGACGCACGCGGCGATGGACCCGGAGGCGCGCGCCATCGCGGGCATCACCGACGGGCTGCTGCGCCTGTCGGTCGGCCTGGAGGCGGAGGCCGACCTGCTGGCCGACCTGTCGCGGGCTCTCCAGGCCCTGGACGGCTGACCAGGCCGGTCACTCCTCCTCGACCACGCTGAACCCGGACTCGTCCTCGACCACCCGGAAACGGGCGCGCTGCACGGTCCGGGAGCGCTCGGCCGCCTCGTCGCGGCACTTGTCGAGATGGGCGGCGCGGTTGACCACCTGCAGGTTCGGCGCGCCCCAGTAGCCGAGGAGCTCCGGCCATGGCGCGTCGCGGTGCTCGCGCCAGACCCGGTAGAGCGGCAGCAGGTGGTCGACCTCGGCGGTCTTCAGCAGGCGCTTGCCGGTGGTGGTGCAGCGGTGGCGCTGGCGGAGCTTCAGCGCCCGGACCTGGACGTGGGGCGCGATCCAGAACTTCCAGGCCGCGACACAGGCCGCGTGCCAGCCGGCATTGGTGTTGGGCGCGCCGCGCGCCCAGAGATCCCGGTGCCAGCCGAACCGGTAGACCGGCTGGCCGCAGATGCAGCAGGCGCCCCGCCCGCGGGCGAAGGCCGGATCGCGGAACGGCGCGGGCGGCGTGCGGAAGCTCCCGGCCCGCCCCTCGGCCCCGATCTGCCACGCCCAGCCCTCGGGCGTGCCGGAGCGGGCCGCCAGCGCCCGGGCGAGCCGGTCGGCCCGGAGGATGTGGTTGCGCCAGTAGCTCTCGACGGCGAGCCGCGGCGTCGGCGGGATCAGGGGCCGCGCGAGGGCGTGCTGCAGGACCGGCGCCGGGAAGATGGCCGGCAGGGCCTTCTCTAGCCGCGCCCGGGCCTGCACGTTGCGGAGGGTGCGCCAGCTCGATGTGGTCATGGTGGACCGGTGGTAACCCGGCCGTCGCCGCGCCGCGACGGCGCCGCTGCAACAGCTTGCCGGTCCCGCGCGGCCGCCCCTCAGGGTTAAGAAAATGTTTCCCGTGAAACATCGCGCCGTCCGACGGATCCGGCGCCGCGCCGGCCCGGCTCAGAGATCCACCGCCATCGACAGCAGGTAGGTGCGCGGCGCGCCCTGGAAGAAGGTGCCGAACGAGGCGACCCCGGTCCAGTACCGCGCATCGGTCACGTTGAGGATGCTGGCCCGGAAGGTCGTCGGCCGCTCGGCGACGCGGGTCGTGTAGCGCAGGCCGAGGTCGAGGCGCGCCCAGTCCGGCAGGGCCTGGGTGTTCGCGAGGTCGACGAACTGCCGCCCGGTATAGATGACCGCGCCGTTGAGCGTCAGGCCGGGCAAGCCCGGCAGGTCCCACTCGGCCCCCAGGCTCGCCTGGACCTCCGGCACGCCGATCGGCCGGTTCCCGCGATTGGCGGCGAGCGCCGTCCTGACGAGGCGTCCGTCGAGCAGGGTCACGCCGCCGACCACCCGCACCTGCGGGGTGATCTCGCCGAACAGGCTCAGCTCGAGCCCGCCGACGCGCTGCTCGGCGGTCGCCGCGAAGCGCCCCTGCGGGCCGAGCTCGCCCGCGGGCTTCGTGATCCGAAAGGCGCCGAGCGTGGCGCCGAACCGGCCGAGATCGAGCTTCACGCCCGCCTCGACCTGTCGGGCCACGTAGGGCTCCAGGATCGTGCCGGAATTGGTCGCCACCGCCGGGGCCACGTCGCCGCGGCTCAGGCCCTCGATGTAGTTGCCGTAGAGCGAGACCGAGTCCCAGGGCCGCACCACGAGGCCGACCATCGGGGTCGTGGCGCTCTTGTCGTAGGACGAGGCCAGCGTGCCGACATTCGACACGTAGTTGTGCGCCTCCACGCGCTGACGGCGCACGCCCAGGGTCAGCAGGACGCGCTCGTCGAGGGCCGACAGCGTGTCGGCCACCGCGATCCCCGACAGGGTGCTGTCGGACAGGCGGGGTCGGCCGACGCCGTAGATCGGCGCGATGTACGGGACGAGGGCCGGCGCGTAGAGGTTCGACAGGTAGGCGCCACGGCCGGGCGAGAACCGCCGTGCCGTCGCCTCGTCGTACACGGAGCCCTGCACCGTCAGGGCGTGCCGGATGAAGCCGGTCTCGAACCGGGCCCGGACGCCGCCGTCGTAGGTGAGCCGGTCGACGCCCAGCGCGTAGAATTGCGGCGTGCTGGTCGTGTCGCCGCGGCCGTTGAGGATCGTCGGCGCCGACTGGAAGTAGCGCTCCACGCCGGTCTGCCCGCCGCCGACATCCGCGAACAGCGTGACCTGATCGGTCAGGTCGTACTCGGTGCGCAGCAGGCCGCCGCGATCGTCGACGTTTGAGTATTCCCAGGGCTGGGTCAGGTTCAAGCGGCCGTCGGGCGCCCGCGGCACGGGCACGCCGGCCCGCAGGAGGAACGGGCGCAGCGGCGCGTTGAAGCGGTCGGTCTGCGCCAGCAGGTAGAGCCACGCGCGGAACCGGTCACCCTGGTAGTCGAGGGCCAGGGCCCCGACGCCGGTCGTCTCGGTCTGGCGGTCGAAGGGCGTGGCGCCGCCGTGCAGGCTGCCGACGACGCGGGCGCCCCATTCCCGCCCAGGCCCCCAGCGGCGGGCGACGTCGACCTGGCTGCCGCCCCAGGCGGACGAGCCGTAATCCAGCGTGACGCGAGTGAGGTCCGCGCCGGCGCGCTTGGGGACGATGTTGACCACGCCGCCGACCGCGCCGTTCGGCGACACCCCCGTGAGGGCGGCGGACGGCCCCTTCAGGACCTCGATGCGCTCCACGTAATCGGTGAAGATGCGGAAGCTCGGGGCGACGCCGTAGAGCCCGTCGAAGGCGACCTCGCCGCTGGTGTTCTCGTTGGACGGGAAGCCCCGGATGGAGAAGGAGTCGAACGGCGCCCCCGTGGTCTGGGTGGCGCGCACCGACGGGTCGAGGACCAGGGTCTCGGACACCGTCCGCGCCTGGCGGTCCCGAATGAGCGTGTCGGTGTAGCTGGCGATGCTGAAGGGCGCCTTCTGGGTCTCGGTATCACCCAGAAGGCCGAGGCGCCCGCCCCGCGCCACCTGACCACCGGCATAGGCCGGGACTGGGCCGCGCGGCGCGGCCGCGCCCTCGACCGAGAGCTCGTCGAGCTGGACGTCCCGGCCGGCCCCGGCCTCCTCCGCGCGGGCGGCGTGCAGCCCGGACCCGACGAAGCCCAGCAGGACGGCCATCGGGAGAATCGGCCGGGCCGCGCGCCGCCGGCGCCGGTTTCGCGTGGAAACAGGTACTGAGAAGTCGTGGGACCGCATTGTCGTGACGAAGGCTCCGAATCACGGAGCAAGGCAGCAAATATCTCTACATGTGTCAAAAATGAATTTGGAGTAATTACAATTCTATTTGACGAAGGTAGGACGGATCTGCGGGATCGCTATTGGGAACGCTCTAAATTGACTTTACACGCCGAACGATATCTTTGTCAGTGCCTCGACCATCATCGCACGGTCGAGCCGGCGCTTTCGCGAAAGGCCGGACCGGATTTCGGCCGAGGCGCGCGGCCGGGATCGTCGGGCCGGGCGGGGGCGCGGGGCTCGACCCGGCCGCGATCGGGTGTGGATCGTGCGCGTCCGATCGGGTCGCCGCGGCGGAGACCGGGGCGCCCGGTTGCCAGGGTTGCCCACCCCGCCTAGACGGGCCCGGCGCGAAACGTGCCTGTCACCCCTCCTCTAGTGCAGAGGTTTTCCCTGTGATCACCGGTCCGTGCCTCATCGTCCAGCCGATCCACACGGCGGGCCTCGACCGGTTGCGCGCGGCCGGCCTGGAGCCGCGCCCGGCGAGCGGGACCGATCCCGAGACGCTGGCGCGCGAGGTCGCCGACTGCGTCGCCGTCATCACCCGCAACACCGGCTTCCCGGCCCGCGCCATCGCGGCGGCGCCGGCCCTGCGGGTGATCGGGGTGCACGGCACCGGCACCGACCACGTCGCCACGGCCGAGGCGACCGGGGCCGGGATCGTGGTGGTGAACACGCCCGGCGCCAACGCCGTCTCGGTGGCCGAGCAGACGCTGGCGCTGATCTTCGCCCTGGCCAAGGCTCTGCCGGAGGCCGACCGCTCGGTCCGGGCCGGCGACGACAGCTTCAAGTTCACCGCCCGGCTGATCGAGCTCGCCGGCCTGACGCTGGGCCTCGTCGGCTTCGGGGCGATCGGGCAGGCGACCGCCCGGCTCGGCGCCGCCCTGGGCCTGCGGGTGCTGGCCTACGGCCCGAGCCGCCCGGACGCGGACTTCGCCAACGCCGGCGCCCTGCGGGCCGCCTCGGTCGACGCGCTCCTGGCGGAATCCGACATCGTCTCCCTGCACGTGCCGCTGACCCCGGGCACACGCGGCCTGATCGGCCGGGACCAGCTCGCCCGGATGAAGCGGGAGGCCTTCCTGATCAACACCAGCCGCGGCGGCCTGATCGACGAGGCGGCCCTGGTGGAGGCGCTGGAGGCGGGCACGATCGCGGGCGCCGGGCTCGACGTCTTCGCCCAGGAACCGCTGCCGGTCGACCACCCGCTGGCCCGCCAGCCCCGGGCGATCCTGACGCCCCATGTTGGCGGCTCCACCGGGGCGGCCCTGATCCGCACCGCCGAGACCGCCGCGACCCGCGTGGTCGACGTCCTCGCCGGCCGGCGGCCGGGCGGGCTGGTCAACCCGGCCGTCTGGGAGCGGCGCCGCGGGGTGTGAGGCCGATCGCGCGTTGCCCGCGGCGGGCCTCCAGTCCCGCCCCGCACCCTGAGGTGTGAGACCGTGTCAGGTCGATCGCGCCGGGCCTTCGTCGTTGCGCGCGCAGCGAAGCGATCCGGTGTCGCGCCACGCTGACCGAGGTCGCGCTGCCCTGGGTCGCTTCGCTGCGCGCGCGATGACCGAGCGGGCCGGATCGACCGGAGCGTTCGACCGGAGATCGTGAGCGTGGGACGCCGCGATCCCGCGTCCCCGACCGCTCGAATCACGCCCGTTCGTCCGGACCGCGACGGCCCGCCGCGCGCCGTGTCATGCAATCGTCGCAGACGGGCCGGAAAGCCACCCGCTGCATCCGAGGCCAGAGAGGGCTCCATGGACTTCCACCGTCGCTTCACGGTCCTGATGTGCGCCCCGGCCTTCGACCCGGACGATCTCGAGGGCGCGCGCGTCAACCAGATCGTGGCGGCCGTGGAGCAGCGCGGCTTCGAGGTGGTGCGCGCCCGGCGCGTCGAGGACGCGGCCATCGCGGTCCAGACCGACGCGGCGGTCGGCTGCCTCGTGGTCGACTGGGGCAAGCGCGGCCTCGATGGCAAGGCCGCCGCCCTCATCGACATGATGCGCCGGCGCGGCCTGGAGATGCCGATCGTCATCATGGTCCGCCGCAAGCGGCTGGAGGACATCCCGGTCGAGCTCCTCGACTTCATCGACGGCTACATCTTCCTCGCCGAGGAGACGCCGGAATTCATCGCCCGCGGCCTCGTCAGCCGGGTCACGCAGTACGCCGAGACCCTCAAGACCCCGTTCTTCGGCGCGCTCGTCGACTACGCCGAGAAGGGCAACCAGCTCTGGACCTGCCCGGGCCACAACGGCGGCATCTTCTACAACCGGTCGCCGATCGGCCGGATCTTCGTGGAGCACCTCGGCGAGGCGATCTTCCGCGACGACCTCGACAACTCGGTCCTCGACCTCGGCGACCTCCTGACCCACGAGGGCCCGGCGCTCAAGGCCCAGAAGGAGGCCGCCAAGATCTTCGGGGCGGAGAAGACCTACTTCGTCCTCAACGGCACCTCGGCCTCCAACAAGATCGTCCTGTCCTCCCTGGTGGCCGAGGACGACCTCGTCCTGTTCGACCGCAACAACCACAAGGCGGCCCACCACGGCGCCCTGTTCCTGGGCGGCGGCATCCCGATCTTCCTGGAGACGGACCGCAATGCCTACGGCCTGATCGGGCCGATCTTCCACGAAGCTCTCGACGAGACCCGGATCCGGGAGAAGATCCGCCGCAACCCGCTGGTGACCGACCCGGAGGCGTGGCGCCGGGAGCGGCCGTTCCGCGTCGCGGTGATCGAGCAGTGCACCTACGACGGCACGATCTACGACGCCCAGGAGATCCTGGAGAAGATCGGCCACCTCTGCGACTACATCCTGTTCGACGAGGCCTGGGCGGGCTTCATGAAGTTCCACCCGCTCTACGCAAGGCGCTTCGCCATGGGGCTGACCGGCCTCGACGAGACCTCGCCGGGCATCGTCGCCACGCAATCGACCCACAAGCAGCTCGCGAGCTTCTCCCAGGCCTCGCAGATCCACACCCGGGACGGCCATATCCGCGGCCAGACCCGGCGGGTCGAGCACAAGCGGCTCAACGAGAGCTTCCTCGTTCACGCCTCGACCTCGCCCTTCTACCCGCTCTTCGCCTCCCTCGACGTCGGCGCCCAGATGATGAAGGGCCGCTCCGGGATGATCCTGTGGGACGACACGATCCGGCTCGGGATCGAGTGGCGCAAGAAGGTCCGGGCGATCCGGCGCGAGTTCGAGGAGAACGAGCGCGATCCCGCGCGGCGCTGGTTCTTCGACCCCTTCGTGCCGGACGTGACGGTGAACGCCGACGGCGCCGAGGTGCCGTGGGAGAGCGTGCCGACGGACGAACTCGCCGCGACGCCGCGCCACTGGGAGCTGAAGCCGGGCGCGCGCTGGCACGGCTTCACCCACGTGGCGCCGGGCTACGCCATCACCGACCCGAACAAGCTCACCGTGCTGACCCCCGGCTTCGACCGGCACACGGGGGCCTATGCCCAGCACGGCGTGCCGGCGCCGATCGTGGCCCAGTACCTGCGTGAGAACCGGATCGTCGCCGAGAAGAACGACCTGAACTCGCTGCTCTTCCTGCTGACCCCGGGGGTGGAATCCTCCAAGGCCGGCACGCTGATCTCGGGCCTCGTCGCCTTCAAGCGGCTCCACGACGACAACGTCCCGCTGGAGGAGGCCATGCCGGAATTCGTCAACCGCCGGCCGAACCGCTACCGGGGCGTGCGCCTGCGCGACCTCTGCGGCGAGTTCCACGCGTTCCACCGGGAGGCCGGCACCTCGACGCTGCAGCGGCGGCAATTCGCCCCCGAGCACCTGCCCGAGATGGTGATGCCGCCCAAGCGGGCCGCCCAGCTGCTGACGCGCAACAAGGTCGACTACGTGCCGATCGCCGAGGCCGAGGGGCGGATCGCCACCACGCTGATGCTGGTCTACCCCCCGGGCATCGGCACGGTGCTGCCCGGTGAGCGCCTGGACGACCGGGCCAAGCCCATGCTCGACTATTTCAAGATGTTCGAGGCGTCCGCCAACCTGTTCCCGGGCTTCGAGGCCGAGATCCAGGGCGTCTACCGCGAGGTCGACCCGGACGGGCGGATCCGCTTCCACACCTACGTGGCGCGGGAGGGCGCCTGATGGAGATCGAGGCCGAGACGCCCGGCCTGCTCCCGGCCCGGTCCTGCCCCGACATCGTCATCCGCGCCTCCTCGGACGCCGATGTCGAGGCGATGGTGGCGATCTACGAGCACCATATCGGCAAGGGCGTGACCGATGTCAGCGTCGCCGAGGAGGACCGGCTGCTCCCCGACGACCTAAAGCGGCGGCGCAAGACCATGCGCAAGAAGCGCCTGCCGCACCTCGTGGCCGACCGGGACGGCGCGGTGGCGGGCTACGCCTACGCGGTGCCGTTCCGGAAGCGGCCGGCCTACCGCTACACCCTCAAGCACTCGATCTACGTGCATCCCGACCACCTGCACGCGGGGATCGGCCGGCGGCTGCTGCCGGCCCTGATCGAGGCTTGCGCGGCGGGCGGCTACCGCCAGATGATCGGCTACATCGACGCCGAGAACGCGGCCTCCCTGCGGCTCCACGAGGCCTGCGGGTTCGAGCGGGTCGGCTACCTGCGGGCGGTGGGGTTCAAGTACGGCCACTGGTCGGACAGCGTCATGGTCCAGCGCGCGCTGGGAACCGGGTCGGAGGACAGGCCGGGGTAGCGGGCCGGGACCGGGCGGCCTCCGACGCCCGGCCGCCGTCATCGCGAGCGAAGCGAAGCGATCCAGTCGCGCCACACTTACGGAGGGCGCGCTGCCCTGGGTCGCTTCGCTGCGCTCGCGATGACGGAGCGCGCGACGTCCGAAGGATCCGACCCGAGCCAACCTCAGTGGCCGGCCGCCGGGTTCGGCGTGGCGACGAGGTCGACCTCGACGCCGACCTCGAGCGCCACCCACTGGCCCGAGGCCCAGGCTCCCTGCCCGACGCCGAACTCGGTGCGGACCAGACCGACGCGCCCCGCGGCGTGCGCGGCGCCGCCCTCGAGGGTCAGGTGGAACGGCAGCGTCACGGGCCGGCTCGTGCCGCGGATCGTCAGTGTGCCGACGGCCGCGTAGTCGCCCTGCCCCTTGTCGACGAAGCGGGTCGCCTCGAAGCGCGCCTCGCTTCCCGCCTTGACGTCGAACCAGTCCTTCTGCGGCAGGGCCTCGTCGCGCTGGACGTCCCCGGTCCGCGCGCTGGCGAGGTCGACCAGCACGAGCGCGTGCCCCGCCTCGGGCTTGGCGGGGTCGAAATCGATGTCGGCCTTGAACCGCTCGAACCGCCCGGTGAACGGGACGCCGACCTGCACGCCGGAGAACCGGATCGCGCTCCTGGCCGGATCCACCGCCCAATCGGCGGCGGCGGCCGGCAGGGTGACGGCCTGGAGAACCGCCAGCAGGCAGAGGTGACGCGCGTTCATCGGGTCGGCTCCACATTGGGGGCGGGTGACAGCCGGCGCCCCGGCAGCATGCGGCGCAGCACGTCGTCGCGCAGGAGGAGGTGGTGGCGCAGGGCCGCCGCCACGTGGACGGCGAGCAGAGCCGCCAGGAACCACGCCCCCAGGGCGTGGACCCGCTTCAGGACGGCCTCGGCGACGGCGGGGTCGGGAACAAGGGCCGCCAGCGGCAGGTGCGGCCAGGGCACGATCCCGTACAGCACCGTCGGGATGTTGAACGGCGACAGCGAGACCACGGCCCAGCCGGTCAGGGGCAGCCCGACGAGCAGCAGGTACAGCAGGTGGTGGGCGGCCGCGGCCGCCCGGCGCTCCCGCGCCGGCATCCCGGCCGGGTGCGGCGGCGGCCGGTGGGTCAGGCGCCAGAGGACCCGCAGGGCCGTCAGCGCCAGCACGGTGATCCCGACGGACTTGTGCCACTGGTAGAGCTGGAACTGACGCAGCGGCGCCAGGGCCGCGTGCGTCATGGTCAGGCCGAGGCCGATCAGGACGAGCACGCCCAGCGCGCTCGCCCAGTGCAGCAGGATCGCCACGGCGGAGTACCGCCGCGCGGAGACCCCGTTCGCCATGGCGGATTCTCCCAGGTCAGTCCTGCTTCTCGAAGGCGCCCGCGATGGTGAGGTGCAGTTCGTCGCCGATCAGCGGCACGTAGGTCTTCACCCCGAACTCGGAGCGCTTGAGCGTGCCGGTGGCCTCGAAGCCGACCGTGTATTTCTTGCTCAGCGGGTTCACGCCGGCGCCGACCAGGGTGACGTCGAGCGTCACCGGCTTGGTCACGCCGTGGAGCGTCAGGTCGCCCGTCACCTTCGCGTGGTCCTTGCCGGCCGGCGCGACCTTGGTCGAGACGAAGGTCATGTCGGGGAACTTGGCGGCGTCGAGCCACTGGTCGCCCTTGAGCTCGTCGGTGAGCTTGGCGCTGGTGGTCGTCACCGAGGCGACCGGGATCTTCACCGAGAGCTTGGCGGCGGCCGGGTTCTTCGGCTGCAGCTCCAGCGTGCCGGACACGTCCGAGAAGCCGCCCGCGTAGTTCGAGAAGCCCATGTGGGAGACGCGCCAGCCGACCTGGGTGTGGCCGGGATCGACCGCGTAGGTGCCGGCCTGGATCTGCGCCGGATCCCGGGTCGGCGGGGTCTGGGCCAGCGCCGAGGTGGCGACCGGGGCGGCGACCAGTAGGGCCAGAAGGCCGGAGGCGAGAATCGACTTCAAGGGTGTCTCCTGCAGAGCAGACGGACGAGCGCGATTCGCTGCGCCGCGGCAGCCGTGTAGACCCGTTCACGGTACCGGTTGAGCCTGCTATCCGGAACCCCATGGTTGCGAGAACGGAAACCTTCCGGGGCGGGCTCGACGATGTGCGGGCCTTCTGCGCCGTCGTGGATCTCGGCACGGTGACGGCCGCCGCAGCGACTCTGCAGGAGACCAAGGGCAGCGTCAGCCGGCGGATCTCCCGCCTGGAGCAGGCGCTGGGCGTCCGGCTGATGGCGCGAACCTCCCGGGCGGTCTCGCCGACCGCCGAGGGCCTCGCCTTCTACGCCAAGGCCCAGGAGAGCCTGACGCTCCTCGACGACGCGGCCGAGACCGCCCGGGACGCCCGCACGGTGCCGGCGGGGCACCTGCGGATCACGACCTCGATCGATTTCGGGATCGAGGTGATGCCCGAGATCGTCGCGAGCTTCCGGGCCGCCTACCCGCAGATCACCGTGGAGATGCTCAACACCGACGCGCGGCTCGACCTCGCGGCCAACCGGATCGACCTCGCCCTGCGGCTGGGCGGCGCGGAGGAGACCGGCTACCGCGCGATGGTCCTCGCGACCCTGGCTCTGGCCCTCTACGCGGCCCCCGCCTACCTGGAGCGCCGCCCGGCCCCGGCGGACCTCGCCGATCTGCGCGACCACGACCTGATCCTCGCCCGGGAACGGATCGGCACGGCCGGGCTGACCCTTTCCGACGGCCGGGGCCGCACGGAGCCGCTGTCCCTGAGCCCGGCGATCCGGGTCAGCGACTTCGCGACCGCGCTCCGTCTCACCCTCGCGGGCGCCGGGATCGGCCACCTCCCGAGCCTCGTGGCCGCCCGGGCCGTGGAGGCCGGGCAGATCGTGCGCGTGCTGAGCCCCTGGGCGACCCGCAGCAGCACCTTGCGCGCCGTCACCCTGGCCGGGCGCGAGCTGCCGGCCCGCGTCCAGGTCTTCCGCGAGCACGTCCGGACCGTCCTGGCCTCGCGTGGATGCCCCCGCGACAGCGCGGGATCAGAAGGCGAATACAGATAAATAGATTTATTTATCTGTATATGCGCTCTACATCGGCCCAACTCGATAAATTTTTACCGGATATCGTAGCGCCCGGTTGAGAGGCTGCGCGCATGCTGCGACGCGGCGGCAAGCTCGGCCGCACGGCCCGGGGCCCCGAGGGTCCGGCCCGCAGCGCGTCACGTCTGGATCTCGGTCATGTCCCTCCGCAGCCGGTGCCTGCGCGCCCTCGTGTTCGCCGGGATCCTGGCGCTGATCGGGACGACCATCGGTCTCGGGACGGCCCGGGCCTCGCTGCCGGCCACGACCCGGATCGTGCTGCAGAAGGCGGGCCGGTACATGCCGACCGACCTGTACCTGCGCCGCGGCGACACCATCGCCCTGCGCAACGGCGACGCGCGCCTGACCCACCACGCCTTCATCGAGGCGGACCGGTTCTCGTTCGACGCCGGCACTCAGGAACCCGGCACCGAGACCCGATTGACCCTGGCCGAGCCGGGCGATTTCGTCATCCAGTGCGGCATTCATCCGAAGATGAAGCTCACCCTCCACGTCGAGTAGGGGTCCGGGAGCCCCTCAGCCGTCGCGGCCGAGTCCGAGACCGCGGATGATGTCGCCGATGGGATCGATCTTCTGCGACGGGGCGGCCGCCGGCGCGGGCTGCGGCGCCGCGGCGGTGACGGTCGGCCGGTCGGATTCGGCGGTGCGGACGAGGGCGGCGTGGCGGAGGCGGGCCGCCCGGTGGACGCCGCGCTCCGTCCCCTTCGCGCGGTGCGCCGCGGTCCTGCGCGGCGGCCCGGCCGGGCGTGCCATCTCGGCGGGGAGCGGGGCGGCCGGCATCGCGGTGTCCGGGACCGCCGCCGCGACCCGCGGCGCCGGGACGGCCGCCAGGGCGCCCGTGGTCTCCGGCGCTGTGAGCTTGGCCGGCGGGTCGACCCAGGCGCTCCGCGTGACCGGTGCGGCGGCCGGCTTCGAGACCGGCGCGGCGTCCGTCACGGTAGGACGCACGGGACGCGTCTGCACCTCGTAATTGCCCGGATGCAGAATATGCGCAGCCGCCACCAGCCCGAATACGGCAACGGCAGTGGTCCCGAGTGTGGAGCGATAGTGTTCCATGGCGGAAAAACGTACCGCCAAGCTCCGGGTTCCGCGCGGTCGAGACGTCGGGGCGCGGTCCGCGCGGCGGGTCGGCCGGCGGAAAGAAAAAAGGCCACTCCCGAAGGAGCGGCCCGAAGTCTAGGGAGGAAACGCCCAAGAAGGGCAGCGGGATCGCGACGCCATCGCCATCCCGCAGTGCAAAGATAGGATACCGCATTGCGGCATGCAACGGATCGGGCGCCGCGGAGGCATGCATATGTACCCGGGTCCGACTGCACACCCATGCGAGCTACGCATGGCGCCACGCCGGCCCACGAGCGGGCCGGGATCTAGGGACGCGATGCCCTTCGGGCGGACCTGAAACCGGGTCCCGCGCGGCGGGTCTAGGCGCCGCCGGACCGGCCGTCCTGGCCGATCAGGCGCTCGACCTCGGCTTCCGCGACGGCGCGCGCCGCGTGCTCGGAGGTGTGCGGGCGGTACGACCCCCGGACCAGCTTGCCGCGGTCGCGGATTGCCCAGGTGAAGTGACCGGGATCATGCCGGCTCGGCCTGACCTCGACCGTGTAGAGATGCCCGCCCGTCGCACCCATGCCGGGAATGTGCGGAGGCGTCCGGCGCCGGGACAGGGGGTGCGACCGTGCGCGGCAGCCCCGTCCTCCGGACCGCCGCAGCCCGCGCTGAAGCCGCCCTAGCGTCCCGGCCGGCGCCGGCCCTGGGCCGGTCCGCGCGGTCTCGGGCCGCCCGCCGCCCGGTCGTCGCCCGGCCTCCCGTCGCTCTGACCCGGGCCCTCGACCCGCCCCTCGGTCCGGGTCCCGAGCCAGACCACGTGCTTCGGGCCGCTGCCCCGGCCGCTCGCATGGACGCGCTGCTCGTCGACCGCGAAGCCGGAGCGCTGCAGGCGGCTCTTGAACTTCCGGTCCGGGGCGCCCGACCAGACGCCCAGGATGCCGCCCGGCCGCAGGGCCCAGCGGGCGCGCTTCAGCCCCCAATTGTCGTAGAGCCGGTCGTTCGCCTTGCGCATCAGCCCCTCCGGGCCGTTGTCGACGTCGAGCAGGATCGCGTCGTAGCGCTCCGGTCCGGCCTGGATCAGGCGGTTGACGTCGGCCTCCTGCAGGTCGACCCGCGGATCGTCCAGGCAGCCGGCGAAGACGTGGGCGAGCGGCCCCCGGGCCCAGGCCACCACGGCGGGCACCAGCTCGGCGACCACCACCTGCGCCTGCGGTCCGAGGCCCTCGAGCGCCGCCCGCAGGGTGAAGCCCATGCCGAGGCCGCCGATCAGGACCCGGGCGCGGGGCCTGTCCTGGAGCCGCGCGCAGGTCATCGCCGCGAGCGCCACCTCCGAGCCGCTGCGCCGGTTGTTCATCAGCTCGATCGTGTCGGCCATGATGGCGAACTCGTCGCCGCGCCGCATCAGGCGCAGGTCGGTGCCGCCGCCGGGCACGGATCCGGTATCGAGATGAACCCAGGGTATCACGCGCGCGTCCTCGTTTGCCGGCGCCCTGTCGTGCGGGCGGTGGAGGGATCGCGGCGAGAGCGGCGCGGCGCGCGGGCCCGGCCGTGCGCGCCGCGCACCCCCGCCCGGCACCGCGCCTTGCCGCGACCGATTCCGGCGGCGTATCAGCACCTATGGCCAAGCGCATCAAGTCGAGACCGCAGGAGCGGGGCTCCGTTCTGTTCGATATCGTCTTCGCGGACGGGTCCCGGGCCTC
The DNA here is from genome assembly GCF_053345595.1 of Methylobacterium sp. D54C. Lineage (NCBI taxonomy): Bacteria > Pseudomonadati > Pseudomonadota > Alphaproteobacteria > Hyphomicrobiales > Methylobacteriaceae > Methylobacterium > Methylobacterium sp. D54C. The sequence goes on along the minus strand of NZ_JBKFAK010000010.1, from coordinate 160,124 downwards.
GAACCGGCGCGTGCCGGCCGAGATCCTCGGCGGCCTCGACGGCGACGAGCCCGCCCGGCAGCTCATCGCCGAGCAGGAGGAGGAGATCGCCCGCAAGGCCGGGCGGCCGGGGCGCGCGATCGAGAGCCTGACCCGCTCGCCGATCGTCAAGCCGAAGCCGGTCGCCTGACCGCGTCGGCCCGGAGCGGCCCGGAGCGGTCCGGAACGGCCGAGACCGGCCGTCAGGCGCTCTCGGCCAGCCGGCGCGCGACCTCCTCGCGCAGGGCCTCGTTCATCGCGGCGAACCGGGCCTGCATGCGCGTCCGCAGCCACGGGAACAGGCCGGGGGCGAGCAGGCCCGCGACGGTCTCGGCCTGGACGAGGCGGACGCCGTCGGCGGTCTCGGTGATCCGGATCTCGTGCTCGCCGATGAGCAGGGGCGGCGTCGGGATGCCGCCGCGCCACGTGAGCCGGCGGCCGGGCTCCCAGCAGGTCACCGTCACCTGGCGCGCCCGGTAGGCGCGGCCGTTCAGGGTCCGCTCCAGGCGCCAGCGCGCGCCCTCGCGCAGGCGGCCCTCCGCCTTGCGGATGTACGGGTTCCAGGCCGGGTAGGAATCGAGGTCCGTCAGCACGGACCAGACCAGTCCGGCCCGCGCGGGGATCGCGATCTCCGTGCTGCTGATCCGAGCGCCCGTCATCCGTCCCTCCCGGCGATCCGGCGACCGTTCGCGCCGGCCGCTCCCGCTCTCCGAGAACGCGCACCGCCCGCTCCGCGGTCCAGACCGCGGCGCAGACCGCGGTTCAGCCGGCGAATCCAGCGCGCGGCTCAGACCGCGCCCTCGACCACCTCCAGCGCCCGCAGGATGGCGAAGCCGATCCGCTCGGCCTCGGCCTCCGCGTCGGCGGGGAGCAGCGCCACGGTCTCGACCCCCGGCTCGTCCTCGGGCCCGACCACGATGCGGATGACGTCGCCCTCGACCGCCGACGGGTCGTGGATCAGGCCGACCCGGTGGCCGGCCCCCGTGCCGAAGACGCGCAGGGGCGCCTGGGCCGGATCGGGCTCCGGCGCCGGGTTGCGGGGGACGCCGAAGGCGGGGCGGATGACGTTGTCGTCGGACATGCGGGAACCCGGTCTCCGTTCGTGCGCGGCCGGCGGCGCGGCTCATTCCGGCCCGGTCCGGGGGCCGGCGAGGCCCGCCGTCGCCAGCACGGCGTCGGCCAGAACCTCCAGGCCGGCCCCGGCCCAGGCCGGCGTGATGCTCTCGGCCTCGTTGTGGCTGATCCCGCCGTGGCAGGGGCAGAACACCAGGGCCGCCGGCACCGCGCGGGCGCAGTAGACGGCGTCGTGGTAGATCGCGGTCGGCATCCGCGTCCAGGCATGGCCCCGCGCCTCGGCCGCCGCCTGCACGCGGTCCACCAGGACCGGGTCGAACGGAGTCGGGGGCGCGCGCCAGAACTCCGCGACCTGGACGGTGACGCCGCGCTCCGCCGCCAGGGCGTCGGCCCGGGCCCGGATTTGCGCGCCCATCGCCTCCAGCTGCGCGGTGTCGCCGTGGCGGGTGTCGAGGCTGAACCAGACCCGGCCGGGCGTGATGTTGCGGCTCGCCGGCTCCGCCCGCAGCACGCCGACGGTGGCGCGGCCGCGCTCCCCGCCGGCGCCGACCGCCGCCTCCGCGATGCCCTCGAGCGACGCGATCAGCGCCGCCGCGGCCATCATCGCGTCGCGCCGGCCCGCCATGGGGCTGCCGGCATGGGCCTCCTCGCCCAGCACGGTGATCTCGTACCAGATCTGGGCGAGGGCCCGGTCGACCACCCCGACGGTGAGCCCGGCCTCCTCCAAGCGCTTGCCCTGCTCGATGTGAAGCTCGAAATAGGCGCCGATCTCCCGCAGGGCGGCCGGGTCCGCCGTCCCCTGCCAGCCGATGCGCTGCAGCTCGTCGCCGAAGGCGTGGCCCGCGAGGTCCCGGGTCGCCAGGATGTCGGCCTCCGGGACGATGCCCATGGCGACGCCGCTGCCGCTCATCGGCGGCGCGAAGCGCGCGCCCTCCTCGTTGCACCAGTTGATCAGCAGGAGCGGGGCCTCGGTCTCGATCCCGGCCTCCTGCAGGGCGCGCATGATCTCCAGCCCGGCGAGGACGCCCAGCGGCCCGTCGAACTTGCCCCCGGTGGGCTGGGTGTCGAGGTGGCTGCCGACGGCGACCGGCTTCCGGCCCGGATCGCGCCCGGGCCGGTGGAAGACCATGGTGCCGACCCGGTCCACGGTGAGCGTCAGCCCCGCCGCCTCGCCCCAGCGCTGGAACAGGGCGCGCCCCTCGGCGTCGCGGTCGGTCAGCGCCTGCCGGTCGTTGCCGCCGTTGGGCAGCGCGCCGATCCGGGCGAGCTCCATCAGGCTGTCCCAGAGCCGCTCCCGCGAGAGCGGGAGGTTGGTGCGGTTCACCGTGCGGTCCATGGCGTCTCTGCTGCTGGCCTCCCGGCGGGATTCCTACCGGAAGGTGCAGGTTACGGCGCAGCGGCAACCCGCACCAGGGCGGGCCCGGCGCGAGCCACGGGCTTCGCGGGCCGGCGGCGCCCGATGGCACCCGATGGCGCCCGACGGTGGAGCGATCCACGGGCCGAAGTGCGGATTCCCGCCGGATCGCGGCGTCTACCGATCATTTGTGATCGAACTGTCCACGCGGCGGCGCTGTGAATCCGGTCTTTGCGCCGCGCCGGAGCGGCCCTGCATTATCGAGAACGGGATTGTCCGGAACCGAAGTCTTGATCATCCGCAATGCAACCCGGTGGCGGGGGGCCGCGACGCCGTGTCAAAAGCCGTTCGCGCAGCCGATACTGGACTTCGGGCTCGCGGACAGCATGTGTTGCGGATCAGTCTGTCCGCCATCGTACAATCGTCGATTGTAGCCAGTTCGGAGGGGATTCCATGGTGCTGGCTTCCACGACAGCCTCGGCCCTGCAGGCCGCCGGATTCATCGGGATCTGGGACACGGACGTCCGGGCCGGCCGGTCGATGCTGGATTCGGGCGCGGCCTCGCTGATGGCGGGGGATCCGGGGCTCGCCGGGACGCCGCTGCCGCTGGACGCGGCCCTCGGCCGGATCCACCCGGCCGACCGGGACTGGGTGTTCGGCCGGATCCGCCACGTCCGCCAGACCGGCGGCCCGGTCTCCCTCGAGTTCCGCGTCGTGACCGGGGCGGGCGAGATCCGCTGGATCCTCAACCGCGGCTGCCTGACGCCCGATTCGGACGGCCTGCTGCGCGGGCGCGGCGCCTACATCGACGTCACGGACCTCCACCGGCACGGGATCCAGTCCGGGGCCATGAACGGAGCCGTGAACAGCCCTATGAACGGCGTCACGCACGGCACCACCGACGGGGCGGACCTGAACGCCGCGGCCGACCACGGCATCCAGATCCACGCGGCGCTGGAGCGCCACGGCGACCCCTATCTCCGCTCGGTCTCGGGGATGCTGCTCCACGGGATCGGCCGCGCGCTGGCGCGGCGCGACCCCTGAAGCGCCCCCCGGGAAGAGGCCCTGGGAAGAGCTCCCGGGAAGAGCTCCCGGGAAGAGCCCCGGCCGCTCAGGTCCGCCAGGGATGGGCCGGCAGCTCGGTCCGGCCGATGGCCTTGGCGCCGGCCTCCGCGACGGTGTGGTCGTTCTCGACCGTCGAGCCGCTGACCCCGATGGCGCCCGACATGACGCCGTCGGCGTCGACGATCGGGATCCCGCCCGGGAAGGTGATCAGCCCGTCGTTGGAGTGCTCGATCCCGTAGAGCGGTCCGCCAGGCTGCGACAGCTGGCCGATCTGGCCGGTCATCATGCCGAAGAACACCGAGGTCTTGGCCTTCTTGTGGGCGATGTCGATCGACCCGACCCAGGCATCATCCATGCGGTGGAACGCCTTGAGGTTCCCGCCGGAATCGACCACCGCGATGCACATCTGGGTGCCGAGCTCCACGGCCTTGGCGCGGGCGGCCGCGATCGCCTTCTCGGCCTGCTCGATCGTCACGTGCATGGGTCACTCCCCTTCGCGTTGTTGGCGCGACAGCCTGTGACGGTTTGAAGCGGTCGATGCAAGATCGACCGCAGATCGGCATCCATCACGCTCGACTGGCGCGCTCGGGCCTTCGCTCAGGCCTCACGTTCCCGGGCGGCGCGGATCCGCTCCAGGAGGTCGGTCGCGAGCGCCGCGCAGGCGGCGGCATCCGGGCAGGGCCGCTTCCACACCACCCGCCCGTCGCGCAGCGCGATCCCCGCCTCGGCGGCCATCGCGGTCAGCGGCCGGTCGGGCCGCAGGTCGGCCGCGACGCCCTGCGGCCCGCCCCGGAGCCGGGCGACGCCCAGCGCGCAGCAGGACGCGCGCAGCCGCGCGAGGTCGAACAGCGCGAGCACTGGCGCGGGGGCCGCGCCGAAGCGGTCCTCGACCTCGCCGGCGAGCGCCTCGATCGCCTCGGGCTCGCGGAGGCGCAGCAGGCGCGTGTAGAGGCTGAGGCGGATCTCGGGCTCCGGAACGTAGTCCTCGGGGATCCGGCTCGGCAGGCCGAGCTCGATCTCGGGGCTCCAGTCCTCGGCGCGCTCACCCTTGGCGGCGGTGAGCGCCAGCTGCAGCAGGTGCTGATAGAGGCCGAGCCCGACGAGCTTGGCGTGCCCCGCCTGATCCTCGCCGACGAGGTCGCCGGCGCCGCGCAGGTCGAGGTCCCGGGCGCTGACCGCGAAGCCGGCGCCGAGGCGGTCGAGGGCCTCCAGGGCGCGCAGGCGCTGCAGCGCCGCCGCCGGCGGGGGCGCGGCCGGGTCGCTGAGCAGGTGGACGGTGCCGCGGCGCTGGCCGCGGCCGACGCGGCCCCGGAGCTGGTGGAGCTGTGCCAGCCCGAACCGGGCGGCCTCCCAGACCAGCATGGTGTTGGCCCGCGGCACGTCGAGGCCGCTCTCAACGATGGCGGTGGCGAGCAGGACGTCGCCGTCGCCCTCCGCGAACCGGACCATGACCTCGTCCATGGCGGAGGGCTTCAAGTCCCCGTGCGCCACCAGGATGTCGAGGCCCGGCACGAGGGCGCGCAGGCGCTCGGCCATGGGGCCGATATCCTCGATCCGCGGGCAGACCACGAAGCTCTGGCCGCCCCGGCGGTGCTCGCGGACGAGGGCCTCGCGGACCGCCTCGGCGTCGAAGGGCGCCACCACGGTCCGGACCGGCTGGCGCAGAGCCGGCGGCGTGGCGAGCACGCTGAGACTCTGGAGGCCGACGAGGGCCGCCTGGAGGGTGCGGGGGATCGGCGTCGCGGTGAGCGTCAGCACGTGGCCGCCATCCGCGAGGCGGCGCAGGTCGGCCTTCATCTTCGCGCCGAAGCGCTGCTCCTCGTCGATCACGGTCAGGCCGAGATCCGCGAACGCCACCCCGCTGCCGGCGAGCGCGTGGGTGCCGACCACCAGCCGGATCGAGCCGTCGGCGAGCCCCGCCCTGACGCGCCTGGCCTCGGCCGGCGCCACGAGGCGCGAGAGCTGCGCCACCTCGACGCCGAACCGGCCGAAGCGGCGGCGCAGCGTCTCGGCGTGCTGGCGCGCCAGCACGGTGGTGGGGGCGATCAGCGCCGCCTGCCGGCCGGAGAAGATCGCCGCCGCGAGCGCCCGGAGCGCCACCTCGGTCTTGCCGAAGCCGACATCGCCGCAGACCAGGCGGTCCATCGGCCGGCCGGAGGCGAGGTCGGCCATCAGCGCGTCGACCGCCGCCCCCTGGTCGGGGGTCGGGGCGAAGCCGAAGCCGGCGGCGAACCGCTCCATCTCGCGGGCCGGCGGCGCCAGGACCGGCGCCTCGGTCTCCCGGCGGGCCCGGGCGGCCTCCAGCATCAGGCGGGCGGTCCGCGCCATGGTGGCCTCGGCCTCCAGGCGGCGCCGCGGCCACGTGCCGCCGTCGAGCTTGTCCAGGGTGACGGCGTCGGGCTCCGACCCGTAGCGCCAGATCCGGTCGGCCTGCGTGACCGGCACCATCAGGATCGCGTCGCCGGCGAAGCGCAGGCGCAGGGCCTCGGAGGGCTCCCCGTCCTGCGCGGCACCCGGCGCGGAGACCGGCTCCAGCCCCTCGAACACGCACAGGCCGTGGTCCCGGTCGACCGCCACGTCGCCGGGGCGCAGGTCGACCTCGCCCATCGGCAGGATCGCACGGGCGGCCCCGGTCACGGCGGCCTCCGGGCCGAACAGGTCGGCAGCCGCGATCACGGTGGCGCCCTGCTCGGGCACCCGGAAGCCGGCCGCCAGCGGGGCCTCCAGGGCGAGGACGTCGCCGGGCGCCGCCTCGGCGACGTCGGCCCAGGCGTCGATCAGGCGGATCGGGCGCTCGGCGATCTTGCCCGCCTGGCGCACGAGGCGTCGGAGCGGCCGGACCGAGCCGGCGAGCACGACGACGTCGCCGGCCTTCAGACGGGCGCGCAGGACCTTGGCGAAGGCCGTGCCGGGCCGGCGCTCCCCGGCGAAGCGCGGCATGGCGCGGGGTTCGCCGGCCGCCTCGGTGGCGGCGAGCCGGCCGCGATCCGCCACGACGGCGCGCCACGCCTCCGGCGTCAGGTAGAGGCCGGTGCCGGGCCCCGCCGGCGCGTCGCGGGTCTTCAGCCGGCCCCGGGCCTCGTCCATCTGCTCGAAGAAGGCGTCGATCCGGGCCTGCGTGCCGTCCTCGACCGCGAGGCGCGCCTCGGGCACGTAGTCGAGGAGCGTGACGAGGCGCGGGTAGTAGCGGTCCAGGCGGTGCTCCTGGCCGGTGAACGGCTCGAAGCTCTGGCCGGAGCCGGGCTCCAGGACGATCTCGGTGGCCGGGTCGATGACGAGTTCGTCGGCCTCCGCCACCGAGCGCTGCGAGATCGGGTCGTAGGAGCGGATCGCGGTGACGCGGCCCGCAGCGTGCTCGATCCGGCAGGGAAGCGGCGCGGCGGCGGGGAACACCTCCACGGTGCGCCCGCGGACGGCGATCTCGCCGGGCTCGTCGACCCGCTCGTCGAGGATGTAGCCGAGGCGCTTGAGGTCGGCGGTCGCGGCCGCGACATCGAGGGGATCGCCGACCCGGAGCGTCACGCGGGCCGAGGCCCAGGTTTCCGGCGGCGGCACGCGCTGCACGAGGGCGGGGGCGGTCGTCAGCACGAAGTCCGGCAGCGCGTCCCGGTCGGTCAGCCAGCGCATCACGGCGGCCCGGGCGCCCATCGTGGCCCGCGACGGCGAGGCGTGATCGAAGGGCAGGCAGTCCCACTCGGGATAGACCGCGACCCGCGCGTCGGGATCGAGCGCCCGCAGGGTCGCGGCGAGGTCCTCGAGGCGGCGGGCGTCCCGGGCGACGTGCACCACCGGCCCGGGCCCCTCGGCGAAGGCCAGGAGCGCCACCGCCAGGGCGCCGGTGGGCATCAGCGGCGCGTCCTCCAGCCCCTGTCGGGCGCCCGCCTTCGTCCTGCGCTTGGCCATGCCTGATCCGAACCCATCCCTCGTGAGCCGGCAACGCCGCACCGGCCCCGCGGGCTCCCGGCCGCGGCGATCCGATCCACAGCCGCCGCGCGGGGCCCGCCCGAGCTCTTCGCGGGGCCCGCGACGGGCGAGGCAGGAAGAGATCCCGGCGGGCGCCCGAAGCCCGGTCGGCCGGACCAGCAAGACTTGAACGGCGCGCGTGAAATCGCACCCCCACCGATGATCCGGCGGGACTGTCTAGTCTTGAACGATCGCGGAATGCTTGCCCTGGTCCCGCCGCCGGACGCGCGATGCAGAGTTTCACTAGGGAGAAGCGAAAGCTTGAGCTATGACGGCTCCGTGTCGCCGAACGAGACAGTATCCCGACCGTCGGGTTTCGAGCCCCAGCATCCCCAGCGGCTCGCCGCCCTGCGCGCCTACGCGATCCTCGACACGCCGCCCGAGCGCGCGTTCGACGAGATCGCCGAGATGGCCGCCCAGGCCTGCGGCACGCCGATGGCCCACATCAACTTCATCGACGCCGACCGGCAGTGGATCAAGGCCGCGTTCGGCCACGCCGCGCGGACGATGGCGCTCGACCTCGGGTTCTGCACCGAGGCCATGGGCGCGGATGGCATCCACGTGCTGCCCGACCTGGCCGCGGAGCCGGAGAGCGCCGCCAACCTGCTCGTGACCGGCGCGCCGCACCTGCGCTTCTACGCCGGCGTGCCCCTGGTGACGCCGGACGGCTGGGCTATCGGGACGCTCTGCGTCCTCGACCGCGTCCCGCGCACGCTGACCGACCAGCAGCGCTTCATCCTGAAGGCGCTCGCCCGGACGGTGATGACGCAGCTGGAATCCCGGAACGCCGAGGCGGCCCTGCGCCGGAACGAGGAGCGCTACCGCTCGCTCTTCGAGTTCATCGATGCCGGCTTCTGCCTCATCGAGGTGGACTTCGCCGGCGGCGACCGGGCGGTGGATTACCGCTTCCTGGAGGTCAACCCCGCTTTCGAGCGGCAGACCGGCCTGCGGGACGCGGTGGGCCGCCGCATGCGGGACCTCGCCCCGGACCACGAGCAGCACTGGTTCGACGTCTACGGCCGGGTCGCCCTGACGGGCGAGCCGGTCCGGTTCGAGCAGGCCGCCGCGGCGCTGGGCCGATGGTACGACGTGCACGCCTACCGGGTCGACGGGCCGGCGCGGAACCGCGTCGCGATCCTGTTCAACGATATCACCGAGCGCCGCCGGAGCGAGATCGCCCTCCGGGCCCGCGAGGCGGAGCTCCGGCTGGTCGCGGACGCGATGCCCGTCCTGATCGCCTTCATCGACCGCGACCTGACCTACCGGTTCGCGAACGCCGCCTACGAGACCTGGACCGGCCAGGCGCCCGAAGCCGTCGTCGGGCAGAGCGTCGGCGACCTCCTCGGCCCCGGCGCGTTCGAGGCGCGGCGCGCCGGCATCGAGCGGGCGCTGGCCGGCCAGGAGGTCCGCGAAGAGTGGGCCTGGACGTTCCCGGACGGGCGGGCCCGGATCGCCGACACCCGCTACCTCCCGCGCCGCGGTCCGGACGGACGCGTCGATGGGTTCTACGTCTTCGCCCACGACGTCTCCGAGCGGAAGCGGAACGAGGTCCTGCTCCGGTCCCGGGCGGAGCACCTGGAGGCGCAGGTCGCCGCCCAGACCCGCGACCGCGACCGGGTCTGGACGCTGTCGCCGGTGCTGAAGCTCGTCGCGGACCGGGACGGGCGGGTCCAGTCGGTGAACCCGTCCTGGAGCCGGGCGCTCGGCTGGTCGGAGGCCGACACCCTGGGCCGGGCCGCCCTCGACTTCGTGGCGGCCCCCGAGCGGGCGGCCGCGCAGGCGGCGCTGCGGCCCCTCTGCGCGGAGACCCGCGTCGAGGATGTCGAACTGGCCTGCCTGACCCGCGCCGGCGACCGGCGGCGGGTGCTCTGGACCGTCGTTCCGGAGGACGGGCTGTTCTACGGCTTCGGGCGCGACATCACCGAGCAGCGCCAGGCCGAGGAGGCGCTGCGCCAGTCGCAGAAGCTCGAGGCCATCGGCCAGCTCACCGGCGGGGTGGCGCACGACTTCAACAACCTCCTGACCATCATCCGGTCGTCCGTGGAGTTCCTGCGCCGGCCGGACCTGGCCGAGACGCGCCGGCGCCGCTACCTCGACGCCGTCTCCGACACCGTCGACCGGGCGGCCAGGCTCACCGGCCAGCTCCTCGCCTTCGCCCGGCGCCAAGCGCTGAAACCCCAGGTGTTCGACATCGGCGCGCGCCTGCGCAGCATCGCCGACATGCTCGATTCGGTCACCGGCGCGCGCATCCGCGTGGCCATCGACCTGCCGGCGACGCCCCGCTACGTGCGCGCCGACCAGAGCCAGTTCGAGACCGCGCTGATCAACATGGCGGTCAACGCCCGCGACGCCATGGACGGGGAAGGCAGCCTGACCCTGCGGCTGGAGGGCGACAGCCCGATGCCGCCGATCCGCGGGCATGCCGGCGCGAAGGGACCGTTCGTGGCCGTGCGGGTCTCCGATACCGGCGCCGGCATCCCGGACGCAGATCTGGGACGGATCTTCGAGCCGTTCTTCACCACCAAGGAGGTCGGCAAGGGCACCGGCCTCGGCCTCAGCCAGGTCATCGGCTTCGCCAAGCAGTCGGGCGGCGACATCGACGTGGCGAGCGCGCTCGGCCGCGGCACGACCTTCTCGCTCTACCTGCCGCAGGTCGCCGCGCCCGCCGCGGCGTCCGAGGCCGACCGCGAGGCCCGCCCCGAGGCGGAGCCGCGGCGGGGCCTGTGCATCCTCGTCGTGGAGGACAATCTCGGGGTCGGGCGCTTCTGCACCCAGATCCTGGAGGATCTGGGCCACGCGCCGGTCTGGGCGAAATCCGCCGAGGAGGCGCTGGCCGAACTCGACCGGGCTCCGGACCGGTTCGACGCGGTCTTCTCCGACGTGGTCATGCCGGGGATGGGCGGCTTCGCCCTCGCCCGGCAGCTCCGGACCCGCCGCCCCGACCTGCCGGTGGTGCTGACCTCGGGCTACAGCCACGTCCTGGCCGAGGACGACGCCCACGGTTTCGCCCTCCTGCGCAAGCCCTACTCGGCCGAGCAGCTCGCCCAGGTCCTCTCCGAGGCGGCGCAGCGGGGCGGGCAGCCGGACGCCCGCGTACGGCCGGACCCCGCCTCCGATTAACAGTCTTCGCCAGAATTCATCGGCGCATCATCCGGAAATCTTCCCGCAGACGGGCTCCGGATGTAGTCTATCCCCATCCACCATCGGGGCCTCGACCGCCATGCCGCTGACCGGACGTTTCTGGTTCCGCCGGACCTGGACTGGCAAGCTGGTCCTGCTCGTCGAGGAGGAGCGCGGGCGCTGGTTCCGGCGCCGCCTCGGCCGCACCTTGCGCTGGCGCGACGCGCGGCTCCTCGATCTGGCCGAGGGGCCCCTGCGGGGGCTCATGACGCTGGAGCGGACCTACCGCGCCGAGTTCGGCCCCGGCGAGCCGCGCCGCCCCGCCGGCCTCACGGCGGTCCCGGGCGGGCTGGCCCTGCCGCGCGGCGGGCCGGAGCCAGGAACAAGGCCGTCCCTGTCGGGTTGACGGCAGGCAAGACAGCGACGGCGTCGCTGTCTTGCAGCCCCTCGTGGGCGTTTCCTCCCTAGACTTCCGGACCGTTCTCCTGAGGGCGGTCCTTTTTTTGTTGTCGTCGGTCAGTCGCCGGGCAGTCGTCGACATGGCCCGCGACGGACAGCTCTCAAGAATCTCTCAGATTTACTTCCCGCCGTCCTGGGCCTCGCCCAGAGCAACGGTCCCGGCACCGGTCTCGGCACCGGCCTCGAGGGCCAGCAGCGCGAAGGTCGCGAGCCAGTGCTCGCCCATGTAGTCGCCGGTGACGTGCGGGAGCCCGGCCGCGAGGTGCGCCTCCGCGGCCGCGCGGAGCGGCGGCCGGCGGGGATCGTCCGGGCCGAGGGACGCGGCGAGCGCGCGGAAGCACCACGCGCGGCTGAGGTTCAGCCCGTCGAGATGGGCGATCTTCCCGTCGGAGCGGTCGGTCACGCCCGCGGGGCGGAACAGGGTCGCGGGCCGGGACGTCGCGAGACCGGGCAGGAACCGGTCGAACCAGGGCGCGAAGCGGGCGGGCGGCAGCAGCCGGCGCATGCACTCCGCCTCGATCAGCGCCGAGGAGAGGAAGTCGTCGCCGCCGGGCTCGCCCCAGGCCGGGCAATCCGCATCCTCCCCGTACCAGCCGACGGCGGTGTCGTGCAGCAGAGTGGTCAGCCCGGCATCCCCCGCGCCCTCCGCGTAATCGGCCGCCAGGCGCAGCGCGAAGGCGGTGTTGAAATGGGTCCCGACCCGCACCGGGTAGGACGCCACCGGCAGGAACTCCGCGAAGCGCCGGACGATCACCGCGGCCAGCGGCGCCAGGGCCTCGGACCAGCGGCGCTCGGGGAGCGCGGCGAGCGCGTCGGCGAGCTTCAGCAGCCAGCCCCAGCCGTAGGGCCGCTCGAAGCCCCGGGCGGTCGGGGCGGCGAAGTAGGCGCATTCCCCCGCCACCGTCGCGGGAGTCAGCTGCGCGTCGAGCCGGGCGCGGATCGCCGGGGCCTGCGGGCCGTCCGGGAACAGCCGCAGCACCCGCGCCAGCAGCCACGTACCGTGGACGCAGGAATGCCAGTCGTAGCTGCCGTGAAAGGCCGGGTGCAGGGCCGCGGGGGTGCGGGCATCCGCCGGCCCGGCCAGGACGTGCCCCGGCTTGTTCGGATATTCGCGGCCGACATGGCCGAGGGCGACGGCGGCGAAACGCGCGGCGATGTCGGGGGTGAGCGTGGGAGTGGGCGTGGGAGTGGGCGTCATCGCGGCATTCCGGCGGGCGTTCTGCGGGGACTCGGCGACCGCCGGCATAGCGGGTTTCCCGGCACGGCGTCAGGGCTCGCGGATCCTTTGCCGGCACGGCCCCGGATCGGCTATCGCGGTGAGGCCGGGCCGGACGCGCCGGCCTCACCGGGAGCCCCCATGCGCCGCGCGCCGCCCGCCGCCCTCCTCGTCGCGGCCCTCTCGGCCGTCGCGGCCCTGGCGGCCGCCGCGGCACCGGCCGCCGCCGCGCCGGACCCGAGCCGCGACGTGCTGTGGGCCGCCCTGAAGACCTGCGTCCTCGCCAAGCGGCTCGCCAACCGGACCTTCCCGTGCCTGTCGGTCGATCTCGGGGACGGTGACCGTCCCGGCTCGGCGGTCCTGCGCGCGCCCGGCGAGCCGACCCACAGCGTCGTCATGCCCACCGACACCGTGCCGGGCCTGGAGGCGCCGGTCCTGCGGGGACCGCGCGGTGCCGCCTACTGGCGGGCGGCCCTGGCGGCGCGGCCGCTCGTGTCGGACGTGCTGAAGGGGAAGCTCACCCCCGCGGAGGTCGGGCTCGCGGTCAACTCGGCCCGGGGCCGCAGCCAGGACCAGCTCCACATCCACCTCGACTGCCTGAAGCCGAGCGTGCTCAAGGCCGTCCGGGCGCACGGCCGGCAGGTGCGCCACACCTGGAGCCGCTTCCCGGTGCCGCTGGCCGGCGACCGGTACTACGCCCTGCGCGTGCCGGAGGCGGAGGCCGCGCAGTTCAACCCGTTCGCGGCCCTGCACACCCTGCCGGGCGCCCGGCCGGACCTGCACCGGACGAGCTTCGCGGCGCTCGCCACGCCCCCGGGCGATCCCGAGCCGGGCTACATCCTGCTGGCCTACCGGGCGCCGAGCGCCAGCGCCGAGGACGTGATGGACCACAGCTGCACCGTCGCTGCGTCCCGCGGCGGCGCTTGAGCGGGCCCGGTCACCGGCTCAGTCCCTCCGCGCGGTAGAAGCCGGCCAGGCCGGCCCCCGCGGCGAGCCGGATCTTGGGCAGGGCGACGCGGTCGAACAGGGCCGCGTCGCGCGCCCGGTTCCCGCGCTCGGTGACGGCGATGTGGCAGATCATCGCCCATTTCACGCTGTCCCGGCCGCCGTCGAGGGCGCCGAGCCGGTCGCGCACGAACCACGACCGGCGCAGGTAGCGGATCAGGCCGGTGGCGGTCGGGACGTCGAGGAGGATCACGCCCGTCGCCCGCTCCAGACGCTGCGGCAGGCACCGGGCATAGGTGCCGTCCATGACCCAGCGCGGCTCGCGGATCGCCGCGTCGTGCAGGGCCTGGAACTCCGCGAAGGGCCGCGGATCCCAGTCGGTGCCCGGCTGGTGGTACAGCCGGTCGAGGTGGACCGGCGGCAGGCCGCGCGCCCGCGCGATGGCGACCGCCAGGGTGGACTTACCGCTGTTCGACGGCCCCAGGATGCAGAGCCGCGGGCCGAGCGCGTCGAGGGTCACGGCGAGCGCGGGGGTGGCAGCGCGTCGAGCAGCTGGCGCAGGAATGCCCGCACCGCCTTCGGCAGCCGCCGGTCGCGCATCGCCTGGATCTTCACGCTCCGGGCGAGGCTCGTCCGGGACTGGATCGGCAGGCTGACAAGCTCGTTGAGCCGCAGGGGCGTCTGCACCGACAGCGCCGACATCAGGGCGATGCCGCGGGAGCGCCGCACGAAGGGCAGCAGCGCCGAGAGCGTGTTGGAGGTCAGCACCGGCTCCACCGCGATGCCCTCGTGCGCGCAGGCGGCGTCGAAGACCTGCCTCAGGGTCGTGTCCCGGGTCGGCAGGGCGACGGGATACTCCAGCAGGTCGACGAGGCGCAGGGCCGGCGCCCGCGCGAGGGGATGGTCGGGCGCGGCCAGCGCCAGCATGTCGACCTGCCCGTCGTAGAGCACCTCGACCTGCGCGGTGGGTGTCAGCGCGAAGGTGATCCCGAGATCGGCATCCCCCACCGACACCGTCTGGGTGACCTGGGCCGGGGGCTGGACCGTGACCTCGAAGCGGATGCCGGGATGGGCCGCGTGAAAGGCCGCGATCGCGTTCGGCACGATGTCGAGGGAGAAGCCCTCCGAGCAGGCGACCCGGATCAGCCCGCGGGCGAGCCCTTCCAGCTCCCGGATCTCGGTGACCACCTGCTCGGAGCGGATCAGCACCTGATGGGCGTGCTGCGCCAGCAGCTCACCGGCCGGGCTCGGCACCATGCCGCGCGGGCGGCGCTCGAACAGCACGCAGTCGAGCTCGGCCTCCAGGTTGGCGATCTGCCGGCTGATCGCCGAGGCCGCGACGTTGAGCTGGGACGAGGCGGCTGCGATCGACCCGGTGCGGGCCACGGCCAGGAAGTAGCGCAGGCCCGTACTCTGCATTATCGTGCTCGGTGCGCTGTATGGTGCCGTGCACATTGCCGATACGGCAACGCAGCACTCGCTAAATTCTACTTGTTGCGATCCCAGATGCACAACACCATGGCAGGGTGAAAAACGCGGCAGCCGCGGAACCGTCCGCCGGGCCTGTCCGCCGCGCCGTCGGAGCCTGCATGCCGCTACGGACCCTCACCCGAGCCGCCACCTTGGCCGCCTCGTTCGCGACCCTGATCGCTGCCCACCCGGCGCTGGCCGGCAAGGCCAACGACACATTGGTCTACGCGTCGGACAGCGAGCCCGAGAACGTCAGCCCGTACCACAACAGCGCCCGCGAGGGCGTGATCCTGGCCCGGAACTGCTGGGACACGCTGCTGTACCGGGATCCCAAGGACGGCACCTACAAGCCGTTCCTGGCGACCGCTTGGAAATGGGCGGACGACACGACCCTCGACCTCACGATCCGCGAGGGCGTGGTCTTCCACAACGGCGACCCGCTCGGGCCGGAGGACGTGGCCTTCACGTTCAACTACGTGCTGACCCCCGAAGCGCGCACGGTCACCCGCCAGAACGTCGACTGGATGAAGTCGGTGGAGGTGACCGGCCCGCACAGCGTGCGCATCCACCTGAAGGCCCCGTTCCCGGCGGCGCTGGAATACCTCGCCGGCCCGACCCCGATCTTCCCGGCCAACTACTTCAAGAAGGTCGGCCTCGACGGTTTCGCCAAGGCGCCGGTCGGCAGCGGCCCGTACCGGATCACCAAGGTCGACAGCGGCCGCGGCGTCTCCATGGAGCGGTTCGACAAGTACTGGGCCGAGAGCCCTCTGGGTAAGCCGAAGATCGGCAAGCTGCAGTTCCGCGTCATCCCGGACGGCGAGAGCCGGATGGCCGAGCTGATGACCGGCGGCGTCGACTGGATCTGGCGGGTGCCGAGCGACCAAGCCGAGCAGTTGCGCGCCGCGCCCAACATCACGGTCCTCAATTCCGAGACGATGCGGGTCGGGTTCCTGCAGTTCGACACGCTGGGCCGGGCGAAGGAGAACTCGCCGCTCAAGGACGTGCGCGTCCGGCAAGCGATCTCCTACGCCATCGACCGCAAGGCGATGGTCGACAACCTCGTGCGCGGCGCCTCGCGGGTGATGAACGCGCTGTGCTTCGTCGACCAGTTCGGCTGCACCGACCAGGGGGTGATGCGCTACCCCTACGACCCCGCCAAGGCCAAGGCGCTGCTCAAGGAAGCCGGCTACCCGAACGGGTTCGAGATCGACCTCGGCGCCTATCGCGAGCGCGACTACGCCGAGGCGGTGATCGGCTATCTCGGCGCCGTCGGCATCAAGGCGCGGCTCAACTACCTGCGCTACGCGGCGTTCCGCGACGCGCTGCGGGCCGGCAAGACCTCGATCGGCTACCAGACCTGGGGGTCGTTCTCGGTGCTCGACGTCTCGGCCTTCGACGGGGTGTATTTCCGCGGCGGCGAGGAGGACCTGACCAAGGATCCGCAGGTGATCGCCGACCTGCAGGAGGGCGACAGCTCCATGGATCCCGAGAAGCGCAAGGCCGCCTACGCTAAGGCGCTCCAGCGGATCGCCGCGCAGGCCTACGCCCTGCCGATGTTCTCCTACTCGACCAACTACGCCTTCACGTCGGACCTCAACTTCACCGCCCAGCCCGACGAGGTGGCGCGCTTCTACGCGGCGTCGTGGAAGTGACGGCGGTGGCCGTAGCGCGCCGCGCCCCCTCTCCCGTGCGGGAGAGGGCACCCGCGATCCGGCCGGGTTCCGAAGGCGGCAGCCGATCCGGTCCGCATCGCCGAAAGGGAGCCTGAGCCATGCTGGCCTTCACGTTCCGGCGCGTGCTGGTCGCCCTGGCGGTGGCCTTCACGGTCTCGGTGGCGAGCTTCCTGCTCCTCCACCTCTCGGGCGACCTCGCCACGGCCATCGCCGGCCCAGAGGCCACCGGGCCGCAGATCGCCCAGATCCGCCAGGATTACGGCCTGGACCAGCCGCTGCTGACCCAGTTCCTCACCTGGGGCTGGCGGGCGCTGCACCTCGACTTCGGCAACTCCTTCTATTTCCGTGAGAGCGTGATCGACCTGCTGGCCGCCCGCCTGCCGATCACCCTCTATCTCGGCATCATCGCGCTGGCCGTGGCGCTGTTCGTGGCGATCCCGCTCGGCGTCGTCGCCGCGGTGAAGCGGGACACGTGGATCGACCGGACGGCGCTCGCCGTCTCGGTGCTCGGCCAGGCGATGCCGAGCTTCTGGTTCGGCCTGACGCTGATCCTGATCTTCTCCGTCAACCTCCGCTGGCTGCCGGTCTCGGGCAACGCCACGTGGAAGAACTTCGTCCTGCCCGCGGTGGCGCTCGGCTACTACGCGATGCCCGCCGTGATGCGGCTCACCCGCAACGGCATGCTGGAGGTGCTGGCCTCCGACTACGTCCGCACAGCCCGCGCCAAGGGGCTGCCGCCCCGGAAGATCCTGGTGCGGCACGCGCTCCGCAACGCCGTGATCCCGGTGATCGCCCTGTCAGCGGTGCAGTTCGGCTTCATGCTCGGCGGCTCGATCGTGATCGAGGCGGTGTTCTCGCTCCAGGGCCTCGGGCAGCTCGCCTGGGAATCCATCGCCCGCAACGACTTCCCCGTCGTCCAGGCGATCGTGCTGGTTCTGGCCATGATCTACATCGGCCTGACGCTGGCGGCCGACCTCCTGAACGCCTTCCTCGACCCGCGCCTGCGCCAGTCGTGAGGATCCGCCGATGAGCCTCCCCCCCGACACGGCGGCACTCGCCGCCCCGGCCCTGCCCCCGGACGCGCCGGTCGCGCTCGCGCCGGTCCCCTCCCCCACCCGCCTGATCCTGCGGCGGGGCCTGCGCCACACCGGCTTCCTGATCGGGGCCGGGATCCTCGGGCTGATCGTGCTGGCGGCGCTCGCCGCCCCGCTCATCGCGCCGCACGACCCCTACGCGCAGGACGTGTCCCGCCGGCTGATCCCGCCGGTCTGGCAGGCCAAGGGCACCTGGGAGCACGTGCTCGGTACCGACAAGCTCGGCCGCGACTACCTGAGCCGCCTGCTCTACGGCGGCCAGATCTCCCTCCTGATCGGGATCTCGGCGGCGCTGATCTCCGGGCTGATCGGCACGACGCTGGGTCTCTGCGCCGGCTATTTCGGCGGCTGGGTCGACTCGGTGGTGAGCTACGTGGTGACCACCCGGCTCGCCATGCCGGTGGTGCTGGTGGCGCTCGCCATGGCGGCGCTGGTCGGCGGCTCCCTGAAGGTGGTGGTGCTGGTGCTGGGCTTCCTGCTCTGGGACCGCTTCGCCGTGGTGACCCGGGCCGCGACCCAGCAGATCCGCAACCAGGACTTCATCTCGGCCGCCCGCGCCGCGGGGCTGACCGACCTGCGCATCATCCGCCAGGAGATCCTGCCCAACATCATGAACGCCCTGATCGTCGTGGCGACCCTGGAGATGGCCCACGCGATCCTGCTGGAGGCCGCCCTGTCGTTCCTCGGACTCGGCGTGCAGCCGCCCCTGCCCTCCTGGGGCCTGATGATCGCCGAGGGCAAGCAGTACATGTTCTTCCAGCCCTGGGTGATCACCATCCCGGGCGTGGCGCTCCTCCTCCTCGTGCTGGCGATCAATCTCTTAGGTGATGGCCTGCGCGACATCACCGCCCCCGAGGCGCGCAACTGATGCGCCGCCGTCTCTGCGAGCGGAGCGAAGCAACCCAGCGGCGCCACGCTTGCCGCGGTCGCGCCTCTCTGGGTCGCTTCGCTGCGCTCGCGATGACGGGTGGGGCCGCCAATCCCTCTCAGACACCCTCCTCCGGGATCACACCATGACGCGAGACGCCGCCATCGCGCGCGCCACTGACAGCTTCGATTCGGGCGCGTTCCTCGCGCTCCTGCGGAAGGCCGTGGCGATGCCGACCGAGAGCCAGGCCCCCGGCCAGGAGGCGGCGCTCCGCGCCTATCTCGACGCCTTCATCGCGCCGCTCGTCGCCCGCCTCGGCTTCGAGACCCCGAAGATCTTCCCCAACCCCGACGGGGTGCACGGCCCGTTCCTGATCGCCGAGCGGCGCGAGGGCGCGGACCTGCCGACCGTGCTGATCTACGGCCACGGCGACACGGTGCGGGGCTACCCCGAGCAGTGGCGCGAGGGCCTGGGCCCCTGGGAGATCGTGGTCGAGGGCGACCGCTGGTACGGGCGCGGCACCGCCGACAACAAGGGCCAGCACGTCCTCAACCTCGCCGCCCTGGAGCAGGTGATCGCGGCCCGCGAGGGCCAGCTCGGCTTCAACGTGAAGCTGCTGATCGAGATGGGCGAGGAATCGGGCTCCCCGGGCCTGCGGCCGTTCTGCCGCGAGCAAGCCGAGGCCCTCCGGTCCGACGTGCTGATCGCCTCGGACGGGCCGCGCCTCAACGGCGAGCGCCCGACCCTCTTCCTCGGCTCCCGCGGCGCCTACAATTTCGAGCTGAGCCTGAACCTGCGCGAGGGCCCGCACCATTCCGGCAACTGGGGCGGGCTGCTGCGCAACCCCGGCACGGTGCTGGCCTCGGCGATCGCCTCGATGGTCGACGCCCGCGGCAGCATCCTGGTGGATGCCCTGCGGCCGCCGCCGATCCCAGAAGGGGTGCGCGCGGCGCTCGCCGACATCCGCGTCGGCGAGGACCCGACTGCACCCACGATCGACACCGACTGGGGCGAGCCGGGCCTCACCCCGGCCGAGCGGGTCTTCGCCTGGAACACGCTGGAGGTGCTGGCCTTCAAGACCGGCGACCCGGACGGGCCGCTCAACGCCGTGCCGCCCCACGCCAAGGCGACCCTGCAGCTGCGCTTCGTGGTCGGCACCGACTGGCAGAACCTCATCCAGAACGTGCGCGCCCATCTCGACGCGCACGGCTTCCCGATGATCGAGGTCCGGCCGGCCCGCGCCGCGGAAGTCTTCCAGGCGACGCGGCTGCCCGTGGAGGATCCTTGGGTCGAGTGGGCGCTCCAGTCGATCGAGGCGAGCAGCGGAAAAAAGCCGGCGCTGCTGCCCAATCTCGGCGGCTCGCTGCCGAACGACGCCTTCTCGGAGATTCTGGGCCTGCCGACCCTCTGGGTACCGCATTCCTACCCGGCCTGCCGCCAGCACGGGCCCGACGAGCACATGCTCGCCTCCGGCACCCGCGAGGGCCTGGCGATCATGGCCGGCCTGTTCTGGGATCTGGCCGAGGCCGGACCCGACATCCTCCGCCGCCGCACAGCGAGGGCCTGACACGATGAGCGAGCCGGTCGTCCGCATCCGCGATCTGACGATCGCGCTCCCCAAGGGCGCCGATCGCCCGCACGCGGTCGAGGGCCTGAACCTCGACCTCGAGGCCGGGAAGATCCTGTGCGTCGTCGGGGAATCGGGCTCGGGCAAGTCGATGAGCGCCTACGCGCTGACCGGCCTCCTGCCCCGGGCCCTGAAACCGACGGCCGGCACGATCCTGTTCGAGGGCCGGGATCTCCTGACCCTCGACGAGCCCGCGTGGCGGTCGCTGCGGGGCCGGCGCATCGCCATGGTGTTCCAGGAGCCGATGACGGCCCTGAACCCGGTGATGCGGGTCGGCGACCAGATCGCCGAGATGTTCGAGGCGCACAACCTGCTCACCCGCAGCGAGCGCTGGGCCCGGGCAGTGGCGCTCGCCACCGAGGTCGGGCTTCCCAACCCCGAGGAGGCGGTGCGGGCCTACCCGCACCAGCTCTCCGGCGGCCAGCGGCAGCGGGCGATGATCGCCATGGCGCTGGCGCTGGAGCCCTCGGTGCTGGTCGCCGACGAGCCGACCACGGCGCTGGACGTCACCACCCAGGCCCAGATCCTCCGGCTGATCCGCGACCTGCAGCGGAAGCGCGGGATGAGCGTCCTGTTCATCACCCACGATTTCGGCGTGGTGGCGGAGATCGCCGACCACGTGGCGGTGCTCCAGCGCGGACGGCTGGTCGAATCCGGCACCGCCGAGGCCGTGCTGCGCAATCCGCAGGCGCCCTACACTAAGGCGCTGCTCGCCGCCGTCCCGAGCCTGACGCCGCCGCCGCGCTCAGCCCTGGAGGCGGCCCCGGTCGCGCTCTCCGTGAACCGGTTGTCCAAGACCTATTCCGGGCGCTCCGGCCTGTTCGGCAAGCCGCGGGTCGTCGCGGCCGTCAAGGAGGTCTCGTTCGACGTCCGCCGCGGCGAGACCCTGGGGATCGTCGGTGAATCCGGCTCCGGCAAGTCGACCACGGCGCGGCTCGCGATCCGGCTGATCGAGCCCGACGGCGGCACGGTCCGGCTGGGCGAGCTCGACTACACGGCGCTCAAGAGCGGCGACCTGCGCGACAAGCGCAGCCGGATCCAGATGATCTTCCAGGACCCGTTCGCGTCGCTGAACCCGCGGCGCACCGTGGAGCAGATCATCACGGCGGGCCCGATCGCCCACGGGGTCCCGGCCGCCGAGGCCCGGGAGCGGGCGCGCAGCCTCCTCGACCTCGTCGGTCTCGATCCGAAGGCCGCCGCCCGCTACCCCAACGCCTTCTCGGGCGGGCAGCGCCAGCGCATCGGCATCGCCCGAGCGCTCGCGATGGAGCCGGACGTGCTGGTGGCCGACGAGGCGGTCTCGGCGCTGGACGTCTCGGTCCAGCGGCAGGTGCTGGACCTGCTGGAGGACCTGAAGCAGAGATTGTCGCTGGCGATGCTGTTCATCACCCACGATCTGCGGGTGGCCGCCACGATCTGCGACCGGATCGCCGTGATGCACCGCGGCGCCATCGTGGAGATGCGGGGCACCGCGGACCTGTTCGCCGCGCCGGCGCACGCCTACACCCGCACCCTGCTCGCCGCGGTGCCGGGTGCGCGCGCCTCCTGAGCCGTTCCGGCCCCGGACGGGCCAATCTGGGACGCAGAGACAAGTTTTTTGGACGGGACCGCCCTGTCCGGATCCTGCAAGTTCAGTAGGATAGCGCCGTTGTCGAGGGTGGAGCACCCCGGCGGATCCACGGCTGCACCCGCTATCCGTCCCCGCCCGCACCTCGCACGGGGACAGGGTTATCGAGCGTGTCGATCTCAGACAAGACCGACGACATCCGGCCGAACCGCAAGCGCAGCGAGACGAATCTGCCGCCGGTGCTCCGCCGCGGGCGCGAGCACCGGATCGTGCGCTGGATCGGCGCCGCGAACCGCAAGGCGCCGCGCCCCGCGGAGGGGCCCGCGGCTGCGGACAACCGGGTGATCAAACTGAGCTGGGCCGACACGTTCGGCCGCCCGGGCCGCGCCGAGCCCGGCCGATCCGAGCCGGCCCCCGCGCAGGTGCTGCCGTTCCTGGGGCGGCGGAGCGAGACCGCGCCGCGCGCGGCCCCGCGCCGCGCCGCCGATCAGCCGCCGGTGCCCGTCCTGCGCTGATCGACGCGCCCGCCGGGCACGCCGAGGCCGATCGCCTTCGCCAGCGCGGAGCGCTGCGCGGCGTAGCCCGGCGCCGTCATCGGGTAATCGTCCGGCAGACCGTAGCGCTCGCGGTACCGCTCCGGCGTCAGGCCGTGGGCGGTGAGGTGGCGCTTCAGGGTCTTGTAAGTCCGGCCGTCGATGAAGCTGACGATCCCGTCCTCCTGGACCGACTTGCGGATCTGGGCCGGCGTCGGCCGCTCCACGGCCGGCTCGACCGCGGCCGCCGGCGCCTGCCCGTCGAGGGATGCCAGGGCCGCGTGCACGCTCGCCATCAGCTCGGGCAGGGCCGTCGGCGGAACGGAATTGTTCGAGACGTAGGCGGCGACGATCTCGCCCACCAGCGTGACCAACCTGAGGCTGTTCTCGGGATTCTTTTCAGGCACTGCGCGAGTCCACACGAAGCTTTCGACGACGATGCCTGCGGTTCCAAAGCAAAAACCGCGTATGTGTCAAGACGGTCTTGACTGAGGGATGATCACCCGAAGCGCTTTTCGGTGCGGATGGGCCGGATCGCCGGCGCGAAAGGCTCCGGTCACCTGCACAAAGGTGCCGATGGAATGCCTGTTACACGGGTCGGGAGCCCGCGCGGCGGGAAAGACCGCGCGCGGCGTCACCCGATCCCGAGGGCGCGGATCAGCGTCAGGCTGAGGGCGATCAGGACCGCCAGGGAGGCGGTGACCGCGAGGGTGACCCGGCCGCCGACCCGGGCCAGGACCCGGACGTCGACCCCGAGGCCGAGGGCGGCCATGGACAGGACCGTGAGCACGCCGGCGAGCTGGGTCAGCGGCTTCACCGCCGGGTCCGGGACGAGGCCCAGGGAGCGCAGGGTGGCCAGCGCCAGGAAGCCGAGGATGAACCAGGGCACCAGCTTGGTGAAGCCCGGACGGGACGGCGCCGGCGGCGCCCCCGCTGCCTGCGGCAGACACGGGGCGATCAGCGAGAACACCACCACGACCGGGCCGAGCATCAGCACCCGCACCAGCTTGACCAGGGTGCCGACTTGGGTCGACAGCAGGCTCACCGGGACGGTCGCGGCCAGGACCTGCGGCACCGCGTAGACGGTGAGCCCCGCCAGCACCCCGTACTGGTTGTCGGTCATGCCCGCGAGGGGCACGAACAGCGGCAGCCCGAGCACCATCAGCACGCCGAGGACGGCGGTGAACGCGATGGCGGCGGCGATGTCCTTCGCCTCCGCGCCGATCACGGGTGCCACCGCGGCGATGGCCGAGTTGCCGCAGATGGCGTTGCCGCAGGCCACCAGGATCGCCATCCGGGCCGGCAGCCCGAGCGCCCGGCAGATCGCCACGCTGGCGGCGATGCCGAGCACCACGGTCCCGACGATGCCGGCCAGCAGCGCCGGGCCGGAGGCGAGGATCGCCCCGAGGCTCAGGGAGGCGCCGAGCAGCACCACGGCGACCTCGAGGAGCTGCTTGGCCGAGAAGGCGATGCCGGTGCGGAACCGCGCCGGGGGCGTCCAGGCGGTCCGCACCGCGATGCCGATCAGGATCGCCAGGACCAGGGCCTCGATGTAGGGGTGACCGGCGACCCGCTCCTCTACCGCCTGTGCGGCCATCGCCACCGCGGTGATCACCGCGCACAGGCCGATGCCGGGCAGGACCGAGGCGGCCGTGTCCGACCGGCCACCCCGGTCGGGGCGGGCCGGCGTCGGGGCCGTCTTGGATGGGGCGTCAGGGCTCACGGGAACGGGCTCCGGGGGTCGTCGGCGGAGCCTATAGGAAGAAAACGTTCGCCGCACCGTCGCAACAGAGAAGTTCGATCTCTATTCGAGCAACATGCGAGAAGACACGTCTCCGCAGAGATCGGGGCCGGCCTCGGGCGGAGCGCGGCCGGAGCGCTTCGCCCGGCCCGCGGCCGCTCAGGCCTGCATGCCCCAGCGCTGGACGGTGCGCCGCTCGATCGTCTGGAAGATCAGGTTCTCGACCACGAGACCGATCAGGATCACGGTGAGCAGCCCGGCGAACACGTTCGGGATGTCGAGCATGTTCTTGTTCTCGAAGATGAACCAGCCGAGGCCGCCCGCCCCGGACGACACCCCGAAGACCAGCTCGGCGGCGATCAGGGTGCGCCACGCGAAGGCCCAGCCGACCTTCAGGCCGGTGAGGATCGACGGAAAGGCCGCCGGGATCAGGATCTTGCCGATCAGCCGCGGGCCCGACAGTCCGTAATTGCGCCCGACCATCTTGAGCGTGCGGCTGACCGACAGGAAGCCCGAATGGGTGTTGAGGGCGATCGCCCAGGTCACCGAGTGGACCAGCACGAAGATCAGGCTGCCGTTGCCCAGGCCGAACCAGATCAACGCCAGGGGCAGGAGCGCGATCGCCGGCAGCGGGTTGAACATCGACGTCAGCGTCTCGAGCAGGTCGGTCCCGATCCGCGACGCGATGGCGACGCCGGTGAGCACGGTCGCCAGGGCGACGCCGGCGGCGTAGCCCATGAGCAGCACCTTCAGCGAGCTCCAGGCCCGGGCCGGCAGCGTGCCGTCCGCGATGCCCCGGAAGAAGGCCTCCACGGTCGCCGTGAAGGTCGGGAACAGGAGGTCGTTGTCGAGGTAGCGCCCGTAGGCCTCCCAGATCCCGGCGAGGAGCACGAGGATCACGACCTTGCGCAGCCACGCCTGGTTGTAGAGCCGCTCGGCGACCGACAGCGGCTTCTCCACCACGGTGGCGCCGTGGGCGTGGCCGGTCTCGCGCACGATCTCGGGCCGGCCGGACGGCGGCAGGGCCGCGAGGCGCGGCGCCGGGCCCGTCCCGGCCAGCGGGGCGCCGCTCAGGGCTTGCGCGCTAGACATTCTCCGCCTCCTGGATCTCTTCCGAGAACAGCATGTGCTGGATCCGGCCCTCGAGCTGCAGCGCCGCCTCCGGCGATTCGGCGCTGTTGAGCTCGGCCTTCACCTCGCCGGGATGGGGCGAGAGCAGCAGGATGCGCGAGCCGACCTTGATCGCCTCGGGGATCGAGTGGGTGACGAACAGGACGGTGAAGCGCGTGCCCTCCCACAGGGCGAGCAGTTCGTCCTGCATGCGTCGCCGGGTGAGCGCGTCGAGCGCCGCGAAGGGCTCGTCCATCAGCAGGATGTCGGGCTCCATCGCCATGCCGCGGGCGATGGCGACGCGCTGCTTCATGCCGCCCGACAGGGTGTGGGGGTAGCTGTCGGCGAATTTCGTGAGGTTGACCTTGTCGATGTAGAGGTTGGCCCGGTCCAGGGCCTCGCGGCCTCTCAGCCGGCCCGAGGCCTCGAGGGCGAAGACCACGTTCTGCCGGACCGTCTTCCACGGCAGGAGCTGGTCGAATTCCTGGAACACCATCATCCGGTCGGGACCGGGCTCGGTGACCGGGCGCCCCTTCAGGCGGATCTCGCCCTCGGTCGGCGCCATGTAGCCGCCCACCGCCTTGAGCAGGGTCGACTTCCCGCATCCCGACGGCCCGAGCAGGACGAACCGGTCCCCGGGCCAGACCCGGAAGCTCACCCGGTAGGTGGCCGTGACGAGGTGCTCGGGCGTCTTGTAGCGGAGCGTGACGCCGTCGACCTCCAGCAGAGGTTGACCCGTGTCCATCCATCCTCCCTGGCGCCGCGGTTTGAACCGCGTTTCGCTGAGGGCCGGAGATGGTCCGTCCCTCACGGGAAAGTGTATCGGCCCGCGGAAGAGGCTGTAAAGGTCGATATTTTGTATGCGATGGGATCTTCGTCCCGATCGTCA
Source organism: Methylobacterium sp. D54C (assembly GCF_053345595.1). Lineage (NCBI taxonomy): Bacteria > Pseudomonadati > Pseudomonadota > Alphaproteobacteria > Hyphomicrobiales > Methylobacteriaceae > Methylobacterium > Methylobacterium sp. D54C. The sequence goes on along the minus strand of NZ_JBKFAK010000010.1, from coordinate 134,338 downwards.
GGCCCGACGGGTCAGGCCGGGTGCCACCACCGGCCCTTCAGCACCACGCCCTCGGCGGTGATCCGCCGGTCGCCCGTCATGTGCTCGCCGCGCGTGTCGACGTAGTCGAACGCGCCGTCCCGCACCGCCAGCACCGTGGCGTCGCCGAGCGCTCCGACCTTCAGGGTCCCGTACTCCATCCGCTTCAGCGCCACGGCGGCGTTCACCGTGGAGGCGGCGACGACCTCGGTGAGGCTCATGCCGAGGCAGAGCATCTTCGACATGGTGGTGACCTGGTCGAAGGCCGGCCCCTCGATGCAGAGCTGGTGCACGTCCGACGAGATCGTGTCGGGCAGGAAGCCCCCCGCCAGCATGGCCCGCGCGGTCCTGAAGGCGAAGGAGCCTTTGCCGTGGCCGATGTCGAACAGCACGCCCCGCGCCCGCGCCTCGCGGAGCGCCGGCTTCACGGCGCCCTGGGCCGTGATGGGCGAGTTCGGGAACGGCCGGAACGCGTGGGTCAGCACGTCGCCGGGCCGCAGCATGGCCAGCACCTCCTCGTAGCTCGGCGGCGGCTCGTCGATATGGGCCATCAGCGGCAGGCCGGTCTCCTCCGCGACCTGCAGGGCGATGTCGAGGGGCGCGGTGCCCTGGTCGCCCGAAGCGTGGCGCCCGACCCGGACCTTGATGCCAACGATCACGTCCCGGTTGGCGTCGGCGACCTCGACCGCCTCCCGGGGCGCCATGAGCCGCGGATCCTCGCTCTCGCCGACCATGATGGTCTTCGAGAAGCCGAAGATGCCCGCGAAGGAGACGTGCAGGTAGGCGAGGATCCGCGCCTGCGACCGCTCGATCACGTGGCTGCGGAAGCCCGCGAAGTTGCCCGGCCCGGCGCTGCCAGTGTCGACCGAGGTTGTCACCCCCGAGGTCCGGCAGAAATCGTCGGCGTCGATGCCGAGCGAGGTGCCGCCCCAGTAGACGTGGGTGTGCAGGTCGATCAGGCCCGGCGTGACGATCGCGCCGGCCATGTCGCGGACCTGCGTGCCGGGGCCCGCCGGCAAGTCGCGGCCGAAGCCCGAGACGCGGCCGTCCGCGAAGGCGACGTCGCAGATCCCGTCGTGGTTCTGCGACGGGTCGATGACCCGGGCGCCCTTCAGGATGAGGTCGTGCTGCACGAGAGACTCCGGATGTGGTTCGCGGGAATCCGACCCGTCCTCGCGAGCGGAGCGAAGCGAAGCGACCCAGGGATCCGCCACGCTCGGGGATCGCGCGCTGCCCTGGGTCGCTTCGCCGCGCTCGCGAGGACGGCGCCGTCAGGCCGCCCGGGCGGGGGCGGCCGTGTCGTTGAGATGGCAGGCGGCGAGATGGCCGGCGCCGACCGCGTCGAGGCCCGGCACCTCGGTCCGGCAGCGGTCGAAGGCGTGCGGGCAGCGGGTGTGGAAGCGGCAGCCGGAGGGCGGGTTGATCGGGCTCGGCACGTCGCCCTTGAGCACGATGCGGGTGCGCCCGGCCCCGGGCTCGGGGATCGGCACCGCCGAGAGCAGCGCCTGCGTGTAGGGGTGCTTGGGCGCGAGAAAGAGATCGCGGCGCGGCCCGATCTCGACGATCTTGCCGAGATACATCACCGCCACCCGGTGGGTCATGTGCTCGACGATGGCGAGGTCGTGCGAGATGAACAGCATCGCGAGGTCGAGCTCGCGCTGCAGGTCGCGCAGCAGGTTGACGATCTGCGCCTTCACCGAGACGTCGAGGGCCGAGACCGCCTCGTCGCAGATGATCAGGTCCGGCTCGGCGGCGAGCGCCCGGGCGATGCCGATGCGCTGGCGCTGCCCGCCGGAGAACTCGTGCGGGAAGCGCCCCAGCGCCTCGCGCGGCAGGCCGACCCGCTCCATCAGGCTGGCGAGGCGGGATTCGAGGTCGGCGGCGTTGCGGGCCAGCCCGAAATTGCGGATCGGCTCGGCCAGGATCGCCCGCACCCGCATCCGCGGGTTGAGCGACGAGAACGGGTCCTGGAACACCATCTGGATGTGGCGCCGCAGGGGCCGGAGCGCTCCGGCCGAGAGGTCGTCGATGCGGCGCCCGTCGAGCACCACTTGGCCGGCGGTGGGCGCGTAGAGGCGCATCAGCGCCTTGGCGACGGTGGACTTGCCGCAGCCGGACTCGCCGACGAGCGAGAGGGTCTCGCCCCGGGCCACCGTGAAGGACAGGCCGTCCACCGCCTTGAGCACGCGCTTGGACTGGCCGAACAGGCCGCCGCCGAGGGCGAAGTGCTTCTTGAGGTCGTTGACCTCCAGCAGGGTGCGGGCGGCGGGTGCGGGCGTGGCGCTCATGCCGCGAGGGCGTCCTTCGGCGCGTAGTGGCAGGCGGCGAGGTGGCCCGGCGCCTTGGGCTCCAGGGCCGGCGCGTAGGCGCGGCACAGGTCGGTCACGTCCGGGCAGCGCCCGGCGAAGACGCAGCCCTCGATCCGGCCCTTCAGGCTCGGGACCATGCCGGGGATCTCGGCGAGCCGCGCGTCGGCCCCGTGCTCGACGGCGCCGAGCTTCGGCACCGCCCCCATCAGGCCGCGGGTGTAGGGGTGGCGCGGCGAGCGGAACAGCTCGCGGACCGGTGCCTCCTCGACCTTGCGGCCGGCATACATCACCACCACCCGGTCGGCGACCTCGGCCACGACGCCGAGATCGTGGGTGATCAGCATGATCGCGGCCCCGACCCGGGCCTTCAGGTCGCGCATCAGGTCGAGGATCTGGGCCTGGATGGTCACGTCGAGCGCCGTGGTCGGCTCGTCGGCGATCAGGAGCTTCGGCGAGCAGGCGAGCGCGATGGCGATCATCACCCGCTGGCGCATGCCGCCGGAGAGCTGGTGCGGGTATTCCCGCACCCGGCGCCGCGGCTCGGGGATGCCGACCAGCGTCAGCATCTCCACAGCCCGCTCCTCGGCCTCCCGGCGGCCGAGCCCCTGGTGCAACCGCAGGGTCTCGCCGATCTGGCGGCCGACCGTCAGCACCGGGTTCAGCGAGGTCATCGGCTCCTGGAAGATCACGCTGATGTCGTTGCCGCGGATCTTGCGCATGGCGCTGTTCGGCAGGTCGAGGAGGTTCCTGCCCTCGAACTTGATCGCGCCGGCGATGCGGGCCGGCGGCTCGGGCAGGAGCCGCAGGATCGACATCGAGGTCACCGACTTGCCGCAGCCGGACTCGCCCACGATCGCCAGGGTCTCGCCCGACTGGATCGCGAACGAGACCCCGTCCACCGCCCGGTTCACCCCGTCGGGGGTGCGGAAATGGACCTGCAGGTTCTCGATCGACAGGAGGGGGGTGCCGCTCATGCTGCCGGTCCTCATCAGACGTCTTTCGCCATGCGGGGGTCGAGGGCGTCGCGCAGGCCGTCGCCGACGAGGTTCACGGCGAGCACCGTCATAGAGAGGAAGATGGCCGGGAACAGGATGATGTAGAACTTCACCTGCCAGAGGGCCCGGCCCTCGGCCATGATGTTGCCCCAGGAGGGCGTCGAGGGCGGCACGCCCGCGCCGATGAACGACAGGATCGCCTCGGTGATCATCGCGGAGGCGCAGATGTAGGTCGCCTGCACGGTCATGGGCGCCAGCGTGTTGGGCAGGATGTGGCGCCAGATGATCGCCGGCATCCGGGTGCCGGTGGTGACCGCCGCCTCGACGTAGGGCTGCTCGCGCAGCGACAGCACCACGCCGCGCACGAGGCGGGCGACGCGCGGGATCTCCGCGATGGTGATCGCGATGATCACGTTCTGGACCGAGCCGCGGGTGAGCGCCATCAGCGCGACCGCGAGCAGGATCGGCGGGATCGACATCATGCCGTCGACGACCCGCATGACGATCCCGTCGAGCCAGCGCACCATGCCGGAGACGAGGCCGACCGCGAGCCCCGCGACCGAGGCGAGGAACGCCACCGAGAAGCCGACCAGCAGCGAGACCCGGGCGCCGTAGACCACCCGCGAGTAGACGTCGCGGCCGAGCATGTCAGTGCCGAACCAGTACTGCGCCGACGGGGCCCGGGTGCGCTTGGCGGGCGCCAGGGCGGTCGGGTCGACGGTGCCGAGATAGGGGGCCAGCACCGCCATCAGGAAGACGATGAGGAGCAGCACGCCGCCGACCACGATGGTCGGGTTGCGGCGCACATAGGTCCAGACCCGGCCCCGGCGCTTGCGGGCCGGGATGACGTCGGGCAGCGGCGCCGCGACGGCGAGGCCCGGCGGTGGGGGCGCCTTGGGGGTGATCCCCTCGGGCGGGGCGCCCGCCTGCGGGGCGCTGCTGGGGAAGGGCGCGACGGTCGCGGTCAATAGCGGATCCTCGGGTCGAGCACGGTGTAGAAGAGGTCGATGGCGAGGTTCACGAGCACGTAGACGAAGCTGAACAGCAGCACGACGCCCTGGATGACCGGGTAGTCGCGCCGCAGGATCGCGTCGACGGTGAGGCGCCCGAGGCCGGGGATCGCGAAGACCGTCTCGGTCACCACCGCACCGCCGATCAGCAACGCGATGCCGATGCCGATCACGGTGACGATCGGCACCGCGGCGTTCTTGAGGGCGTGGACGAACAGGACCGGCCCCTGCGACAGCCCCTTGGCCCGGGCCGTGCGCACGTAATCCTGCTGGAGCACGTCGAGCATGGTCGCGCGGGTCACCCGGGCGATCAGCGCGATGTAGACGAGGCCGAGCGTCACCGCCGGCAGGATCAGGTTGGACAGCCAGGGCCACACGCCCTGCTCGATCGGCGTGTAGCCCTGCACGGGCAGCCAGCCGAGCTCGAGGGCGAAGACGTAGGCCAGGATGTAGCCGACCACGAAGACCGGCACCGAGAAGCCCGTCACGGCGAGCCCCATCACGAGGCGGTCGATCAGGCTGCCGGCCTTCCAGGCGGCGACGACGCCCAGCGGCACCGCCACCACGATGGCGAAGACCAGGGTGACGAGCATCAGCGAGACGGTGGGCTGCACCCGCTGGCCGATCATGGTGGTGACCGGCAGGTTGGTGAAGATCGAGGTGCCGAGATCCCCGTGGAGGATCTGCCAGGACCATTCCCAGAACCGCACCAGGAACGGCCGGTCGAGGCCGAGCGTGGCGCGGATGCGGGCGACGTCGTCGGGGGTCGCCTGGTCGCCCGCGATGATCGCCGCCGGGTCGCCCGGGGCGAAGTAGAGGAGGCTGAAGACGAACAGCCCGACCACCGCCATGACCGGGATGGTGGCGAGGATGCGCCTGCCGATATAGCCGAGCATGGGGCCTCGCTAGGCTGTGGGCGGGAGGGCGCGGCGGGTGCGGCCGCCCCTGCCCCCCTCGCGGGTGCCGACCTTCACGCGTCCGGGTCGGGCGCGAACGCCGGCGGCGGAGCGCGACGCGCCCCCTCTCCCGTGCGGGAGAGAGACAGGAGAAGGGACCCGCGCCCGGTCCCGCGACCGCGTTGCCGAGCGCGGTATCCGAAGCCGGGAGCCCGCCCGAGAGACCGGGCGGGTCGGGCAACCCGACGTGGCGAGAGCGGGCGCCATCACGCCTTCGACACGCCCCAGGTGAAGGGGATCGGCCCCTTCACGATGCCCGAGACGTTCTTGCGCCACGCCTGGTAGCCGAGGAAGAACCCGGTGGGCACGTAGACCACGCCCTCGCAGGCGGCGGCGTTGACCTTGTCGATGGCGGCCTTCTCGGCGGCCGGGTCGGCGGCGTCGAACCACTCGGCGATGGCGGTCTCCACCGGCGGGATGTTCGGCCAGCCGAACCACGCCTTGTCGCCACTCGCCCGCACCGCCGGGTAGCCCGCCGGATTGATGCAGTCGGCGCCCGCGTGCCAGGTGTGGAACATGTTCCAGCCGCCCTGAGACGGCGGCGCCTTGGAGGCCCGGCGGGTGCCGGTGGTGCCCCAATCGGTGGCGACGAAGTCGACGTTGAAGCCCATCTTCTTCAGGAGGTCGGCGGTGATGTCGCCCTGCGCCTTGGTGATCCCCTGGTCCTGGGCCACGATGCAGACCACCGGCTCGCCCTTGTAGCCGGCTTCCTTGAGCAGCTTCTGGCCGAGCTTGATGTCGCCCTTGCCGACATTGCCGCCGCCCGCCTCGCTGTAGAGGGGCGTCCCCGGCGTGAAGAAGCCCGGCAGCGTCTTCCACAGGCTGTCGTCGTCGCCGACGATCGCCCGCATGTAATCCTCCTGGCTCATCGCGGTCATGACCGCCTGGCGGATCTTCGGATTGTCGAAGGGCGGGTGCAGGTGGTTCATCCGGAACGACCCGACATTGCCGAGCGGGTCGGCGATGTCGACGTTGAGGTTGCTGTTCTTGCGCAGCAGCGGCACGAGGTCGGAGATCGGGTTCTCCCACCAGTCGACCTCGCCGTTCTGCAGGGCCGCCGAAGCGGTGGCGGCGTCCGGCATGATCACCCACTCGACACGGTCGACCAGCATGCGCTTGCCGCCCGCGAGCCAGGAATTCGGCTCGTCGCGGGGCTTGTAGTCGGTGAAGGTCTCGAACACCGCCCGGGCACCCGGCACCCACTCGTTGCGGACGAACTTCATCGGGCCCGAGCCGACATACTCGGTGATCTGCGTGAACGGGTCGGTCTTGGCGATCCGCTCCGGCATCATCAGCGCCATCGGCGCGTTGGTCTTGCCGAGCGCGTAGAGCAGCTTCGGGAACGGCTTCTTCAGGCGCCACTGGAAGGTCCTGTCGTTGGTCGCCGCGAGGTCGTCCTGGATGCCGCGGATCATCAGGCCGATCGGGTCGCGGGCCATCCAGCGGGTGAGGCTCGCCACCACGTCCTTGGCGAGAACCGGCTCGCCGTCGTGCCACTTCAGGCCGGGGCGCAGCCGGAAGGTCCAGGTGAGCTTGTCGCCCGAGACCTCCTCGGACTCGACCATCTGGCGCTGCGGCTTCAGCTGCGCGTCGACGCCGTAGAGCATGTCCCAGACGAGGGTGCCGGCGTTGCGCACCACGTACTGGGTCCCCCAGATCGGGTCGAAATTCGCGAGGTTCGCCTGCGGCACGAAGCGCAGGACCTTGCCCCCCTGCGCTAGGGCCGGCCGCGCGAGCTGCGGCGCAGCCAAACCGAGCGCAGCCGAACCCTTGAGAAAGGTCCTGCGGTCCATCGTCTTCTCCCTGGCGGTGCGGATCTCAAGCATCGGTCGCCGGCCCGCACCTTGCGGGCGAGTTTGAACGGTTCTGATGCGCGGGCGCAATGGCCCGTGGTGACAACGACGTCCGGGCGCGCGTCCGCATCGCCGCCGGCCTCGGGGCGACGGCGGCATGGAGAGGGGCTGTGTCGGTGCGGCTCGAACTCACGGGCCGCGTCTCGCAAGGCCCGCGCCAGCCCGGCCGGCACTGCGTTATGTATTCATGATCGCGGAGCGCGCGGCGTCTCGGTCGACATGTCCCGCACCGTCATCGCGAGCGCAGCGATGACGGCTATGCCGACTTCATCGATCGGAAACGGGATCGCACAGCGTTTCGCAGCTTGGGATCGAGCGTGAGGCCGGAGATCCCCTCGCCCTTCGGCCTGCGCTGTGTGAGTCCGCGAGCCCCCCGCGGAGGAGGGCCAGCCGGGGCGGCGGGCACCGGAATGGACGCCTCAGCCCACCTGCCGCAGGTGGCCGCCCCGCGCGCCCGGAACCGCCTGCATGGCGCGGATGAAGGCCGCGATGCGGGGGGCGATCACCGACCGGTAGCGCGAGCCGTTGAACACCCCGTAATGGCCGACGCCGGCCTGGAGGTGGTAGGCCTTGCGCGCTTCCGGAAGGTTCGGCGTCAGGTCGAGGGCCGCCTTGGTCTGGCCGACGCCGGAGATGTCGTCGTTCTCGCCCTCGACCGCCAGGATCGCGCAGCGGCGGATGGCGCCGAGATCGACCGGCGTGCCGCGGTGCGTCATCTGTCCCGTCGGCAGGGCGTGGTCGACGAACACGGTCTGCACGGTCTGGAGGTAGTACTCGGCCGTCAGGTCCATCACGGCGAGGTACTCGTCGTAGAACTCGCGGTGCTTCTCGGCCGAGTCGCCGTCGCCCGTCACCAGATGGTCGAACATGTCCGAATGGGCGGTGACGTGGCGGTCGAGGTTCATCGCCATGAAGCCCGACAGCTGCAGGAAGCCCGGATAGACCCGGCGCCACGCGCCCGGGTAGATCGGCGGCACGAGGCTGATCGTGTTCTGCTCGAACCACTTCTGGCCGCGCTCCTGCGCGAGGCAGTTCACCGCGGTGGGCGAGCGGCGGGTGTCGATCGGGCCGCCCATCAGGGTCATGGAGGTCGGCACCGCCGGCTCGTCGGCCGCCTCCATCAGCGCCACCGCGGCGAAGACCGGCACCGCCGGCTGGCACACCGCCATGACGTGCAGGTCCGGCCCGAGGACCGCGAACATCTCCTGCAGGTAGTCGATGTAGTCGTCGAGATCGAACTGGCCCGCGAAGAGCGGCACCATCCGGGCGTCGGTCCAGTCGGTGATGAACACGCGATGGTTCGGCAGCATCGCCTCGACGGTGCCGCGCAGCAGCGTGGCGTAGTGCCCCGACATCGGCGCGACGATCAGCAGCTTGGGCTGCGGCTCCGCGGGGGCCGCCGGGAACGCGCGGTCGAAGGCGATCAGGCGGCAGAACGGCCGCTCCCAGACCACCCGCTCGGTGACCGGGACCGCCGCGCCGTCCACCACCGTCTCGGTGAAGCCGAAGGCGGGCTTGCCGTACTGGCGGGTGACGCGCTCGAACATCTCGCAGCCGGCGCTGACCGCGCGGGCATAGGGTCCGTAGGCCAGGGGATTGCCCGGCATCTGCAGCCCGTAGCGGGTGAGGTCGGCGGCGACGCGGGCGGGTGCCATCAGGGCGCGCGCGCCCTCGTACAGGGAATAGGCCAGCAGCATCGTCACCTCGCGGTCTCGCTCCGGCCGCGGGCATCGAGCCGCGCGGCCCATACCCCCTGCAACCCGAGTCGGTAGGATAATGCTCCACCCTGAACGCGGGCGGAACATCCCGGAGCTGCGGCGACTTGCCTGTGACCACGTCCGCGGGCGATCGTCCGCCAGCGACGACGTGTCCGGGGCGGTGAGCCGGGATTCCCATCGCCGCGTCATGCGAAGGGAGTCCACGGGACGCCGCGCCGGCGGGTCCGTCCGGCGACGCACCGATACAGCCCATTACAGCCCATGCCCGATACCGATCTCAGCGGCCTCGGTCGCGACGCGCGACACCTGCGGCTCGACACCTTCGTCCGCCTGCGCTGGCTCGCCATCACGGGCCAGAGCGCGGCGGTCGTCGGGGCGCAGTTCGGCCTCGGCCTGCCGCTGCCGTTCGGCTGGTGCTTCCTAGTGATCGCCACCTCGTCTTGGCTGAACCTCGCCCTGCGGATCCGCTTCCCGGCGAGCTACCGGCTCAGCGACGATTCCGCGGCCCTGCTTCTCGCCTTCGACATCGTGCAACTCGCGGCCCTGCTGTTCCTCACGGGCGGGCTCCAGAACCCGTTCTCGCTGCTGTTCCTCGCGCCCGTGCTGATCTCCGCCACCGCCCTGCCCCCCGAGCGGACCCTGGCGCTGGGCCTCCTAGCGGTGGGCCTCGCGACGCTGCTCGCCCTGGTGCACCGGCCCCTGCCCTGGTTCGCGGACGGGCGGATCGAGCTGCCGTTCCTGTACGTCTCCGGCGTCTGGACCGCGATCCTGCTCGGCACCGCCTTCACGGGCGTCTACGCGTGGCGGGTCGCCGAGGAGACCCGGCTCCTCGCCCAGGCGCTCGCCGCCACCGAGCTGGTGCTCGCCCGCGAGCAGCACCTGTCGCAGCTCGACGGGCTCGCGGCCGCGGCTGCCCACGAATTGGGCACGCCGCTGGGCACGATCATGGTGGTGACCAAGGAGCTGATCCGCCAGCTCGGCCCCACCGCCTCGCCGGCGGTGGCGGAGGATCTCAACCTGCTGCGCGAGCAGGTCGACCGCTGCCGCGGCATCCTCGGCAAGCTGACCTCCCTCGACGGGGACGGGGCCGGGGCCGGCTTCCTGGAGACGGTGACGTTCAGCCACCTCGTGGAGGAGCTGGTGGCGCCGCAGCGGGCACTCGGCGCTGCCCTCGCCGTCACCAGCGCCGGCGAGGGGCCGGAGCCGGCGTGCCGGCGCAACCCGGGCGTCATGTTCGGGCTCGCCAACATCCTCGACAACTCCGTCGACTTCGCCGAGGCCGGCGTCACCGTCGAGGGGCGCTGGACGCCCGACCGGGTCTGGATCGAGATCCGCGACGACGGCCCGGGCTTCTCCAGCGAGGTGCTGCTGCGGGCGGGCGAGCCCTACGTGACCACCCGCAGCCACGACCGGCCGCAATCCGGTGGGACCGTGGGGGCCGGCCTCGGCCTCGGGCTGTTCATCGCCAAGACCCTGATCGAGCGCTCGGGAGCGCAGCTCGCCCTGATGAACGTCGCGGCGCCGGACGCCCACGGGGCGATCGTGCGCGTCTCCTGGGCCCGGCACATCTTCGAGCGCGGCGCCGCGCCGCGACATTCTCCGGAACTCAGTATCCGCGCCCCCCTGCCACCGGGCGATGCCGTACCTATATGAGGGACAGACCAAGAACCCGACGACGAAAACCCGAAAGGAGTGCCGGATGCTCACGCAGCCCGGGACCTCGGCGGCGACCGACCCCGCCGTGATCAACGATGCCGATCCGCTGGCCGCCTTCTCCGACCGCAGCCTGCTGATCGTCGACGACGACAAGCCCTTCCAGACCCGCCTCGCGCGCGCCATGGAGAGCCGCGGCTACCACGTGCAGGTGGCCGACAGCGTCGCGGACGGCGTCTCCGCCGTCGAGGCGCGCGCGCCCGCCTTCGCGGTGATCGACATGCGCCTCGGCGACGGCAACGGCCTCGACGTGATCGCCCGCCTCAAGGAGCGCCGGCCCGAGGCCCGCGGCGTGATCCTCACCGGCTACGGCAACATCGCCACCGCGGTCACCGCGGTGAAGCTCGGCGCCTTCGACTACCTCGCCAAGCCCGCCGACGCCGACGAGATCCACGGCACGCTGATGGCGCAGCCGGGCGAGCGGGCCGACCCGCCCGAGAACCCGATGTCGGCCGACCGGGTCCGCTGGGAGCACATCCAGCGCGTCTACGAACTGTGCAGCCGCAACGTCAGCGAGACCGCCCGGCGCCTCAACATGCACCGGCGGACCCTGCAGCGGATCCTGGCCAAGCGCGCGCCGCGCTGAGGCCGGACCGCTCCGGCGCCGTCCGGTCGGTTGCATCGCCCCACCTCTGTGGGCTAGCTGCGCGGGTCCCGGACGGTTCGTCCGGGGCCCGAAATCTTTTCGAGGGCGGATCTCGTGAACGGGCGCAACGCCATCACCATCATCAGCATGATGGTCCTCGTCGGCACCGAGGTGTTCGCCGTGGCCATCGCGGCGGGCTGGGCCATCGCGGGCATCTTCGATCTCGGCGACCGGGTCGGGCACGTCCTGATGGGGCTGTTCAGCCTGTTCGCGGCCTGGATCATGCTCCAGCTCTGGCGCCGGGCGACCAGCATCGAGCCCCTGCGGGGCCCGGCGCCGGCGGCGCATCGCTGAACGAGCGCCTGCGGACGGCTTCTTCGTTCAAGTTGCATCCAGCGGCGGAATGATCCCTATGCGTGCGGCGTGTTCGACAGTGCGCCGGCCTTCCTGTTAGAAGCGACCGGCGCCGGTCTGTGTGACGTTGTCGCAGGTCACACCCCCGTCCTGACACGCGTGAGACCCGTAGATCCATGAAAGCCCGTATCATCGTCACCCTGAAGACCGGTGTGCTGGACCCGCAGGGCAAGGCGATCGAGGCCGCCCTCAGGTCCCTCGGCATCGAGGGCGTCGACGGCGTCCGGCAGGGCAAGGTCTTCGACATCGAGGTGTCGGCGGCCGACGGCGCCGCCGCCGAGGCGACGCTGCGCACGGCCTGCGAGAAGCTCCTGGCCAACACCGTCGTCGAGAACTACGCGATCGAGATCCTCTGATGCGCGCCGCGGTCGTCGTCTTCCCGGGTTCCAACCGCGAGTCGGACGTCGTCCGGGCCCTGCGGCGCTCCGGCGCGCAGGTGAGCCTCGTCTGGCACGCGGACCACGCGCTCCCCGCCGGCACCGACCTCGCCGTCCTGCCCGGCGGCTTCTCGTACGGCGACTACCTGCGCTGCGGCGCCATCGCCGGCCGGGCCGCCGCCATGGACGCGGTCCGGGCCCACGCGGCCCGCGGCGGCCTCGTGCTCGGCATCTGCAACGGCTTCCAGATCCTGTGCGAATCGGGCCTGCTGCCCGGCGTGCTGATGCGCAACATCGACCGGCGCTTCATCTGCCACCGGCAGACGCTCCGGGTGGAGCGCACCGATACCCGCTTTACCAGCGCCTACACGCAGGGCCAGGTGATCAACGTCTGCGTCGCCCACGGCGAAGGCAACTACTTCGCCGATCCCGAGACGCTTGCGCGGATCGAGGGCGAGGGCCGGGTCGCCTTCCGCTACTGCGACGCGACCGGCGCGATCACCGTCGAGGCGAACCGCAACGGCTCCCTCAACGCCATCGCAGGCGTCCTGTCGGAGACCGGGAACGTCCTCGGGATGATGCCGCACCCGGAGAACTTCGTCGAGGATCTGGTCGGCGGGACCGACGGGCGCGGGCTTTTCGACAGTCTGGCGGCCTGAGATCGACGCGCGAAAACGCGTCTTAACTTCGCATTAAGGTTTTCGAGGCATAAACAGGCATCCAGTGATCTGGATGTCGAGTTGGACATGTTGGTCCGCTCTGTTTTGATGCCTCCCTGATGACTCCTCGAGCCGCTCCCTCCGGGGCGGCTTTTTTCTGTGCGCCTGCGGAGCGCGACGCGGGTCGGTGCCGAGGGGCGGGTCTCGCCCGAGAACGGCCCGCGCGGACATGGCCGCCCCGCCATCCGGCCCTTCGGACAAAGCTGCGCGCTCCCGGACGGCGTCGGTCACGGTCGCGGGCCGCTCGACCCGGCGATGCCCCGTCCGTCGCACCGTCGCCCCGGATCCGTACGCGAAAGCCCAGGCCGGAGGACCCGACCTGGGTTAATAGCGATCTTGGCCGGAAGCCCTCTCGGCAGAGAGGGAGTTGGGCGGGGGCGAGCCGCCTCAGTACAGCCCGCCGGCCTGCGCGGCCCGGTCGGGATCGGGCGCGACCGCCGCCGGGGCGGCCGCCTGGCCGCCACCGCCGCCGGAGGACGGCGCCGAGTAGGAATCCGGCGGCGCGGTGCCCGGCTTGAACGCCTCCAGGATCGTCCCGGCGCCCTCCCCCGAGCCGGCGCGGGTGCCGCTCGCGAGGTTGATGCGGATCAGCTTGATCCCCGGGGGCACACGGAACGGCGTCGGCGGCTTGTCCTTGAGGGCCGTCTTCAGGAACTCCAGGGCGATCGGCGCCGCCAGGCCGCCGCCGGTGGCGCGGTCGCCGAGCGAGCGGGGCTTGTCGAAGCCGATATAGATGCCGACCGCCAGGTCCGGCGAGAAGCCCACGAACCACGCGTCCTTGGCGTCGTTCGTCGTGCCGGTCTTGCCGGCGAGCGGCTTGCCGATCTGCTTCAGGATCGTGGCGGTGCCGCGCTGGACCACGCCCTCCATGATCGAGACCATCTGGTAGGCGGTTAGCGGGTCGAGCACCTGCTCGGAATCGTCCACCAGCTTCGGCTCGTCCTGGCCCGACCACTTCTCGGCGTCGCAACCGATGCATTTTCGGTTGTCGTGCCGGTAGATCGTCTCGCCGATGCGGTCCTGGATCCGGTCGATCAGGGTCGGCCGGATGCGCCGGCCGCCGTTGGCCAGCATCGAGTAGGCGGTGACCATGCGCATGACCGTGGTCTCGCCCGCGCCGAGCGACATGGGCAGCACCGGCAGCATGTCGTCGTAGACGCCGAAGCGGCGGGCGTACTCGGCGATGAGCGGCATGCCGACATCCTTGGCGAGCCGGACCGTCATCAGGTTCTTCGAGTGCTCGATGCCGTAGCGCAGGGTGTGCGGGCCGCCCGACTTGCCGTCGTAGTTCGAGGGCGTCCAGGCCTCCTGGCCGGGGCCGGCCTCGATGGTGATCGGGGTGTCCTGGATGATCGAGGCGGGGGTGTAGCCGTTGTCCAGCGCCGCCGAGTAGACGATCGGCTTGAACGAGGAGCCGGGCTGGCGCATCGCCTGGGTGGCGCGGTTGAACTCGGATTCGTCGTACGAGAAGCCGCCGACCATCGCGTGGACGCGGCCCGTATTCGGGTCCATGGCCACGATGGCGCCGGAGACCTCGGGCTTCTGGCGCAGGCGGAACTGCCCGCGGCCGCCGTCCATCGCCTCGACGTAGACCATGTCGCCGGCCTGGAGGTTGGCGCGGCCGGCCCAGCGCATGCCCTCGGGGGTGATCACGCCGGTCTCGCGGTCCTTGCCGACCTGGCCGGAGGCCTCGCGCCGGGGCTGCAGGCCGATCTGCACGCCGCCGCCGCCGTTGCCCAGCACCACGGCGAGCCGCCAGGGCGCCACGTCGCCGAGCGCCGGAACTTCGGCCGCCGCCATGCCCCAGTCGCGCCCGGTCAGGTCGACCTTGGTGACCGGACCGCGCCAGCCATGGGCCTGGTCGTAGCGCACGAGGCCGTCGACCAGCGCCTTGCGGGCCCAGGCCTGCATCTTCGGGTCGAGGGTCGTGCGCACCGAGAGGCCGCCCTCGTAGAGCTTCTTCTCGCCGTAGCGCTCGGAGATCTCGCGGCGGACCTCCTCGGTGAAGTAGTTGGCGTTGGCGGCGTTCGGGAAGGCGACGCGCGGGTTGACGCCGAGCGGCATCTTCTTGGCGGACTCCGCCTCCTCCCGGGTGATGTAGCCGTTCTCCGCCATCAGGCGGATGATCTCGTTGCGGCGGTCGAGGGCCGCCTGGGTCTTGCGGTAGGGGTGGTAGTTGTTCGGACCCTTCGGCAGGGCGGCGAGGTAGGCCGCCTCGTTGATGGTCAGCTCGTGGACCGACTTGCCGAAATAGTCGAGCGCGGCGGCCGCGACGCCGTGCAGGTTGCGGCCCGGCACGATCGTGCCGAGGAAGATCTCGTTGAGGTAGAGCTCGAGGATCTTGTCCTTCGAGTAGGCCGCCTCGATGCGGAGCGCCAGCAGCGCCTCCTTGATCTTGCGGTCGTAGGTCTGCTCTGAGGAGAGCAGGAAGTTCTTGGCGACCTGCTGGGTGATGGTCGAGGCGCCCTGCCGCTTGCCCGACTTGGCGTTGGTCAGGAAGGCGCGCACGATCCCCTCGGGGTCGATGCCGCCGTGCTTGTAGAAGTTCTTGTCCTCGGCCGACAGGAAGGCCGCCACGACGATCTTCGGCATCGCCTGGATCGGCAGGTACAGCCGGCGCTCGCGGGCGTACTCGGCCAGCAGCGAGCCGTCCGCCGCGTGGACGCGGGTCATCACCGGCGGCTCGTAATTGGATAGCGCGGCGTGGTCGGGCAGGTCCTGGCTGTACTTCCAGTAGAAGTAACCGCCCACCGCCGCGCCGACCACGAACAGCACCGCGGCGGCGCTGAACAGGATCCCAAAGAAACGGAGGATCAGACGCATCCGGTGTTCCGCTCGTCGCTGGCCCGGCCGAATGCCGGAATCGGCTCATCCGGCGCGTGCACCCCGCGCGCTGCGCGGCCGGCCCCCGGACGGTCCCGTGAGACCCCCTCGGAATGCCGGTTTCGGCGGCCGTGCGACGGGGCGTCGGACGTCCCGTATCGACACTCTATCTATGGTGAAACTGGGGCGGCGGCGGCCGCGCGGCGCGTCGGGGCCGGCCGGCCGAGCGTGGCGCGGTTGGTGAAGAACTGGTCGATCGCCTTGGCCATGGAGCCGGTGACGTCGGCCCGCCACTCCGGCGATTGCAGCATCTCCAGGTCGCGCTTGCTGGAGAGGTAGCCGAGTTCCACGAGCACGCTCGGCACGTCGGGGGAGCGCAGCACCACGAAGCGCGCCTCGCGGTGGGGCTTGGCGCTCATCTTCATCACGGGGGCGAGCTGGCCCATCAGCGTGCGGGCGAAGCCCGACGAGAAGCCCCGCGTCTCGCGCAGGGTCAGCTCCTGCAGGATGTCGGCGATGTCCGGCGGCGCCTCGGCGGCGTCGACGCCCGCGGCGGAATCCGCCCGGTTCTCGCGCTCGGCGAGCTTGGCGGATTCGGCGTCCGTGGCCTTCTCGGAATTGGTGTAGATCGTGGCGCCGCTCACCTGGGGGGCCGCCGAGATCGAGTCCGCGTGGATCGACACGAACAGGTCGGCTCTGGCGTCGCGGGCGAGGCGCACCCGCTCGGCCAGCGGCACGAAAACGTCGCGGTCGCGGGTCATCCGGACCCGGTAGCGGCCGCCCGCCTCCAGCTTCGCCACGAGGGCCTGGGCGAAGCCGAACACGATGTCCTTCTCGAACACGCCGCCCACCGCGATGGCGCCGGGATCGGTGCCGCCGTGGCCGGCATCGACCATGATCAGCGGCCGCTGGTCGGCGGGCTCCGGCGGCGCGGCGCGGGCCTGGGCGGGGGCGGGATCGGCGGTGGCGGCGGCCTTGCGGAACGCGTCGCGGTCGGCGCGCTGCAGCGGGATCGTGAGCAGCACCGCGCCGTCGCGCGGCCGCGTCGCGGTCTCGATCTTCCCGACGATGGCGGGCGCGGTGAGGTCGATCACGATGCGGGACCGCCCGGGCGCGAACAGGCCGTAGCGGAAGCTCTGCACGAGGCCGTCGCGGCGGCTGCCGGTCCCGGAATCGAGCTGGAAGTTGACCTCGGGCAGGTCGATCACCGCCCGGTCGGGCCGCTCCATCACGAAGCCGCGGGCCTCGACGGCCCGGGACAGCGTCAGGGTGAGGCGCGTGGTGCCGGCCTGGCTCGCGACGTCGGCCCCGATGGCGACGGCCGGCTTCTCGCCGTTCTGCGCGGCAGCCGGCATCCCCGCCAGCGCCGGCAGGAGCGCGACGGCGAGGCGGAGCCATGCGGAACGGATCAGGCGCGCGCAGTTCGGCATCGGTCCGGTGTCGTCTCCCGTGCCCTCCGTTAAGGCATGGGACCGGCTTGGTTAACGGGCCGTTGCCGCCGCGGGTTCGATCGGGCCGGCCTTGTGGCCGGGATGCGACAAGTCCCGGCCGCCCGCGCGCAGCGCCTCAGCGGTACGCGACGACCCGGCTCGCCTGCCCGACCACCGTGACCCAGCAGGTCAGGGACGCGTCGGCGGCCCGCTGGACCTCGCCGACCTGCAGGCGGATGACGTCGGCCGGCGAGCGGGCACCCGAGAGCGCCCGCAGATGCGCGACGGCCGCCTCGCCCTCGCCGCGCACGTAGCGGGCGATGATCGAGCCGATCTCGACGACGTCGAGGCGGTCGGGGGTGAAGCTGATTCGGTTCGCGGCCGCGGCGAGTCCCAGACCCGCGCCCGGCACCGGCGGGGGGGCGATGTCGATCACCGCCCCGGTTCCGGACTCGGCTTCGGACCGGGCTTCGAACTCGGCTTCGGACGTCGTCGTAGCGGCTGTGGCCACCGGGTCGGACGGGACGTCCACCGCGCCGTCGGGCGCGGTCTCGGCTTCGGACGCCCCACCGGGTGCCGCGGCGGTCATGACCGCGTCCTCCGTCTCGGCGCCGGTCCGGACGGCCTCGGCGGAGTGGTCAGGCGATTGGTCAGGCGCTGTTGCGGGTGCTTGAGCGGGTTCATCCGCCGCGATCGGGACGTTCGCGGCCGGGATCTCGGGGTTGGCCGACGCGTCCTGCAACGGCTGGGGCGTCCCGGCGGGACGGCTCCTCGGTCGACGCGGCTTTCCCATCGCGCGATCTCCTCCTGTCGGCGTCGGCCCATCCCGACGGAACGGCGGCCGGAGGTCGTGCGCGGCCGGCTCGCCGGCGGTGTCGGCGCCGGGCCCGTGACGCCCGGGCGTCAGAGCGGGGGATCCGGCGGGCCTGGACGGCCCTGCCGGATCCCGGTCTTCGTGCCCCGATCGCGGACCGGGGCGGCCGGCCTCAGCGGGCGGCGGCGTTCTGCGCCAGGGTGCCGTAATCCTTGGCCTGGGCCTGGAGGGCGGCGAACTGGCTGCGGACGAACTCGGACTGGAGCTCGAACGCCTCGCGGAGATCCTTCGTGCGCACCAGCTTCTGGGCGAAGTCGAAGGTCGCGTTGGCGTTGGCCTGCGCGTGATCGAACCCCTTCGCGACCGCGGCGCTGAGGGTCGACTGGAAGGTCTGGCCCGAGGCCTGGACCTGCTCGGCGGCCTTCACGGCGTTCGCCATCATGGTGCCGACGGCGGTCCGGGCCTGATCGACGCTCTTGTCGGCGAAGTCGCGCATCTCGGTCGGGATCTCGAAGTTCGGGGTCTGCATCGATGTCTCCAGCATCATCCTTGGAGCGGGACGCCGCATGCGTCCGCATTGACGCCCCTCTATATGTTGCACTGCAACAAGAAGTCAAGTGCAGGTTCGGGGCGCACTCACGGATCCGGAGGCCCGATAAAGTTCCGATCCGATGATGTCACGAAGTCATCGGCACGGTGCCGCTGCCCGATAGCAGGTTGCGAGCAAGCTACACCATTGACTCAGTCGGCTATGATTGCTGATCCCAGCGGAAACCCGATTGGCAAAAAACTATCTCCCTGTCCAGATGGGCGCGAACGGATCGTGAATTCTTCTGGTATACCAAGCGCATCGGAGGAGTCAGGACCGTTGATCCAGGGCGAGCCGGGACGGATGCTGCATCGCACCGGCCGCCGATTCGGCCAGGCCGGCATAGAGTGCGCGGAGCGACGCCGTGTGCGCCGCCAGACCCATCGGGGCCACCCGGAAGAGGCGGCGCGCCTCGGCCCCGAGGGCGGCCGCCAGGGCGTCGTTCCGGAGCGCAGCGAACGCCTCGGCGAGGGGCGCGATCTCCGGCGCGACCACGAAGCCGGTCCGGCCGTGCCGGACCTTCTCGGCGGCGCCGGAGCGGTCGGAAGCGACGACCGGGATGCCGGCCGCCAGCGCCTCGTAGACCGTTAGCGGCCCGGTCTCGTACCAGCGGGAGGGCGCGGCGAGCGCCCGGGCGCGGGTCCGGAGCGTCGCCCAGACCGCCTCGGGCCGCTGCCAGCCGATCACCTCCACGCCGTCCCGGGCGCGCAGCTCCGCCTCCAGCGGCCCGGCGCCGATGAACAGGGCCGGGAGCCCGGCGGCGCGGGCGGCGTCGGCCACGAGGTCGGCGCCCTTCTCCCGGGTGAGGCGCCCCACATAGGCGATAGCGTCGCCACGGGCGGGCTCGGCCGCCGGCCCCTCCGGGAGCCGGACGGGATTGTCGATCCTGTGATGCGTCAGGGCGTAGCGGCCGAGGAGGGCGCCGAGCCGCTGGCGGCTGGCGTCGCAGACATGGACGACGTGGAGCGGGCGGCGCCGGCTGGCCCGGCCGACGACCTGACGCAGCGCCGCGGCGCGGGCGACGCGCACGGCCTTATGCACCCGGCTGCGCGGGTCGCAGGGCGCCGCCAGGCAGGCGGCCGACAGGGGCGCGAGCCCGCAGGGCTCGGCCCGGTCGAAGCGGTAGTAGACGCCGTTCGGGCAGACCAGGGCGTAGTCGTGCAGCGTGACGACCAGCGGCACCCCGGTCTCCGACAGGACCGGGACGATCGCCGGCGACAGGGTCCGGGTCCACTGGTGCAGGTGGATGCAGTCCGGCGGCACCGCGAGGCCGGCGAGGGCGGCGGCGAGCCGGCGGGCGGCGGCCGCGTGCCAGATCCCGGCGGCCGCGGCCCGCGCGGCGCCGAGCGACCAGATGTCGGGCAGACCGAGGTCGATCCGGCGGATGCCGGCATGGTCGAGGAGCGGGTCGACGGGACCCGGGATCGCCTGGATGTAGGTGACGCCGAGGCCGGCCTCGGCGAGCCCGCGGGCCGATTCGAGCGCGACCTTCTCGGCGCCGCCGCTGGCGGCCGCGAACTCGGCCAGGATCACGACGTGCACGGTGAACCCTCCCGGGGATCGATCGCTCTCGCGCGCCGGGAGGATGGGGCAGACCGGTTTACGGGCGATCAACCGCGGCCGGATACAGCTGTCGGTCCCGGATCGCAGCGGCGGAAGTCCTGACGTGCACGTCGTCCTCGTCGCAGACCACGCCGCGATCAACGGCGGCCAGGCCAAGGTCGCCATCGAATCCGCCCTGGGGCTCGCCGCCCGGGGGGTCCGCGTCAGCCTGTTCGCCGCGGTCGGCCCGGTGGACCCGCGGCTCGAGCCGGCCGGCGTCCGGGTGGTCTGCCTGGACCAGGACGACGTCACCACGGCGCGCAGCAAGCTCGCCTTCGCGGCCCAGGCGATCTGGAACGGGCCGGCCTGCCGCGCCCTGGCGGCGGAACTCGCCGCCTGCGATCCCCGCGACACGCTGGTCCACGTCCACGCCTTCGCCAAGGCGCTGTCGCCGTCGATCGGCACCGCGCTCCGGGCCTCGGGGCTGCCCTGCCTCTACACGATGCACGAGTTCTTCCTCGTCTGCCCGACCGGCGGCTTCTACGCCTACCCGGCGCAGCGGATCTGCCACCGCACCCCGATGTCGCCCGCCTGCATCGTGGCGAACTGCGACGCGCGCAGCTACCCGCGCAAGGTGGCCCGGATGGTCCGCCATGCCGGGCTCGCCCACGTGGCCCGGCTGCCGGAGCTGTTCGCCCACGTCATCACGATCAGCGACCTGCAGGAGAGCGTCGTGCGGCCACTCCTGCCCCGCGGCACCGCCTTCCACCGGGTCGACAACCCCATCGCGGTGGCGCCGGCGCCGGTCCACGACGGGCCGCCGGGCGACTTCCTGTTCGTCGGGCGGATCTCCACCGAGAAGGGCGCGCCGATCTTCGCCGAGGCGGCCCGCCGGGCGGGCGTGCGGGCGGCCTTCGTGGGCGACGGCCCCGAGCGGGCCGAGCTCGCGGCGCGCTATCCCGAGGCGGTGATGCTCGGCTGGCGCGACGCCGCGGCCGTGCAGGCGCTGATGCGGCGGGCCCGGGCGCTGGTCTTCCCGAGCGTCTGGTACGAGGGCCAGCCGCTCACCGTCTACGAGGCGCTCGCCTGCGGCGCGCCGGTGATCGTGAGCGACGCCTGCGCGGGTCGCGAGGCCGTGGCCGACGGCGAGACCGGATTCTGGTTCCGCTCGGGCGACCCGGACGACCTCGCCGCGCACCTGCGCCGCCTGACCGACGACGGCCTCGCCGCCCGGATGGGCCGGGCCGCGCACGAGCGCTACTGGGCCGCCCCCCTGACCCTGGATGCCCATCTCGACCGTCTCGAGGCCGTCTACGGGACGGTCCTGCGCGAGGCCGCGGCCCGCGCGCCGGCCCGCGGCCCGCTCGGGCGGCCGCTGGCGACCGCCTGACGGAGATTCCGGTGCGCACGTCCTCGCGAGCGCGGCGGAGCAATCCAGGGCAGCGGGTCGCCTCGGCACGCGGCGCGGTTCTGCGTCGCTCCGCTGCGCGCGCGATGACGGGGCGCACCGATCAGGCCCGAAAGATCGGAAACACCCGCCCTCCCTCGCGTTGATGCCCACCGGCACCCTTGCGTGCCTCCGTCACGGACGAGCGAGCGACATGGCCGAGACCCACAAGCCGAACGAGACCAAGCCGGGCTTCCAGCAGGGCAGCGCCAAGCCGGGCGACGCCAAGAACCCCGACAACAAGCAGGAGAAGCTGAACGAGCGCCTGGACGACGCCCTAGAGGAGACCTTCCCGTCGAGCGACCCGGTCTCGGTGAAGGTCACCAAGTAGGTCCCGCGCGGGCCGGGCGGATCAGGCCGCCCGGTCGTCCGGGACCGCCGCCCGCGCGCGCTCGATCAGGCGGCGGGCCTCGGGGCCCGGGACCGCGCGGCTGAACAGGAAGCCCTGAACCTCGTCGTAGCCCTCGGCGCGGAGCATCGCGAGCTGCTCGGCGGTCTCGACGCCCTCGGCGGTGGTGGCGATGCCGAGGCTGGTGCCCAGGCTCGCCACCGCGCGCACGATCGCCGTGCAGTGGGTGTTCTCGCCGACCTGGCTCACGAAGGAGCGGTCGAGCTTGATCTTGTCGAACGGGAAGCTGCGCAGGTAGCCGAGGCTGGAATAGCCGGTGCCGAAATCGTCCATCGCGATCCGGATGCCCATGGCCCGCAGCGCGTGCAGCGTCGCGAGGTTGGCGGCGCTGTCGGCGAGCAGGACCGATTCGGTGATCTCCAGCTCGAGGCGCCGCGGGTCAACCCCCGCGGCGGCGAGCGCCCCACGCACGGTCTCGACCAGGTCGCGGTTGCGGAACTGGATCGGGGAGAGGTTCACGGCGAGCCGGATCGCCTCCGGCCAGGTCGCCGCCTCGGCGAAGGCGGTCTGCATCACCCAGGCGCCGATCGGCACGATCAGGCCGGTCTCCTCGGCGAGCGGCACGAACTCGGCCGGAGAGACCGAGCCGTGCTCCGGGTGGTGCCAGCGCAGCAGCGCCTCGAAGGCGAGGATCCGACCGGCGCGGGCATCCATCAGCGGCTGGTAGACCAGCGAGAACTGGCCGCGAGCGAAAGCCTCGCGCAGCTCGTTCTCGCGCCGCCGCCGCGCCTGCACCCAGGCATCCATCTCCGGCTCGAAGCACCGGAAGGTGCCGCCGCCCTCGGCCTTCGCCCGGTAGAGGGCGAGGTCGGCGTTCTTCATCAGCGTCTCGGGATCAGTGCCGTCCCGGGGCAGACAGGCGACGCCGATGCTGGTGCCGATGTGGCAATCCTGGCCGTCCAGCCGGAAGGGGCGGCCGAGCTCGGCGATCACCCGCGCGACCAGCCCGTCGGCCAGCGCCGGGAGGTCCGGCCCGCGCACCAGGATGGCGAACTCGTCGCCGCCGAGCCGGGCCACGAGGTCGTCCTCGCGCAGGCAGCCGGCGATCCGCTCGGCCGCCTCGCGCAGCAGCGCGTCGCCGACCGGGTGGCCCAGCGTGTCGTTGACGATCTTGAACTTGTCGAGGTCGAGGCAGAGCAGCACCGCCGCCTCGCCGTCCCGGGCGTGGCGGGCGATCGCCTCGGCGAGGCGGTCCCGGAACAGCACGCGGTTCGGCAGCCCGGTGAGCGCGTCGTGGTGGGCCATGTGGGCGATGCGGGCCTCGGCCCGGCGCCGCTCGGTCATGTCGATGGCGGCCTCGAGCACGGCCTGCCGCCCCTCGAACGGCATCGCCCGCTGGAACAGGGACACCTCGATCGCGGAGCCGTCGGCGCGACGGTGGAGGGTGCCGGTGGGCGGCAGGCCGGGTGCCGGCGCCGCGTCGGCGGCCATGGCGAGATCGGCCGGCGCCCGCTCCAGGAACTGCTCGCGGCTGTAGCCGTAATGGGCGACGGCCGCGTCGTTGACCGCCAGGAACCGGTCGCGCGCGTCGGCCACGACCCACATCGGCACCGGGTTGTTCTCGAACAGGAGCCGGAACGAGGCCTCTCGGGCCTTGATGTCGCCGACATCCGTCATCGTGACCGAGACGAGATCGCCGACGCAGCCCGCCTCGACCTTGAGGTAGAGCGTGCCGCCGTCGGAGCGGGGACGGCTCAGCTCGAAGGCCGCGCGCCCGCCCCGCTCGACCATGGCGGCGAGCGTCGCGATCGTCCGCGCGGTGACGGCCCCCGGGAAGAGCTGGCCCACGCGCTGCCACTGCAGGGCGGCGGCGGGGCGCTCCAGCAGGCGCTCGGCCCCGCGGTTGAGGGCGACGATCTTGAAATCGACCGGCCGGCCGGCCGCGTCCCGGACCGTGCTGAGGGCCAGGATGCCCTGGTCGGTGGCGGTGAACATCGCCTGGACCAGCTCGGTCCGGACGCTCGCCCCGTCGAACCCGACCAGCACGAACGGCTCGCCCCAGCGGTTGCCCAGGGGCACGCCGACGAGGCGGGTCGACGTCACCACCCCGACGGCGAGGCGATCGCACCGGGCGTAGGCGGGCTGGCCGGACGTGAGGGCGGCCGCGACCATCTCGTCGACGGGCTCGCGCAGCTCGATCGGGAGCGCGTCGACTGGGAGGGTCTCCGTCGGGATGATCTCGGCCGGGACGATCCCGGACAACGCGCCCTCCGCGCCTTCGGCACCCTGCGCGAGCCAGGCGCCGAAGACCTGGCCCGCCCAGAGGATCCGGGCGGCCCGCCCGTCGCGGGTCGTCACCAGGGCGGCCCGGTCGGCGAGGCGGCCGAGGCTCCCGAGCACGACGGCCTCGTAGGACGGGATCGGCGCCCCCGGCGTCCGGCAATCCTGCCAGTGCCGGAGGAGGTTCTTGCCCGTCTGTCCGTCGTCGTGCTGCGCGCTCACCGAGCCGCCCCAGTTGTTCACCAGGTGCCAGGAAGCAGGGACTTCGTTTAAGCCGGGTTCATATGCCGACTTATAATCCCATGATACGTACTATTCCCAAGCTCTAGCCAGGATTTCAGGCAGACTCGAGCAGCCGGCGGGCGATCACCTGCGCCTGGATCTCCGCAGCGCCCTCGAAGATCGAGAGGATGCGCGCGTCGCACAGGATCCGGCTCACCGGGTACTCGAGCGCGAAGCCGTTGCCGCCGTGGATCTGGAGGGCGTTGTCGGCCGCCGCCCAGGCGACGCGGGCGCCGAGCAGCTTCGCCATCCCGGCCTCTAGGTCGCAGCGCTTGCCCTCGTCTTTCTCGCGGGCCGAGAAGTAGGTGAGCTGGCGGGCGATGTTGATCTCCACCGCCATCATGGCGAGCTTGTCGGCCACCCGCGGGAAGTTCACCAGCGCCTTACCGAACTGGACCCGCTCCTCGGCGTAGCGCAGGCCGACGTCGAGGGCCGACTGGGCGACGCCGATGGCGCGGGCCGCGGTCTGGATGCGGGCCGACTCGAAGGTCTGCATCAGCTGGGCGAAGCCCTTGCCCTCGACCTCGCCGAGCAGGTTGCCGCCCGGCACCTCGAAGCCCTCGAAGGCGAGCTCGTACTCCTTCATGCCGCGGTAGCCGAGCACCTCGATCTCGCCGCCCGACAGGCCCTGGACCGGGAAGGGATCCTCATCCGTGCCGCGGGGCTTCTCGGCGATCAGCATGGAGAGGCCCTTGTGGCCCTTCTCCTCGGGTTTGGTGCGCACCAGCACCGTCATGATGTCGGCGCGGACCGGGTGGGTGATCCAGGTCTTGTTGCCGGTGATCTTCCAGACGTCGCCCTCCTTCACCGCGCGGGTGCGCAGGCTCGCGAGGTCGGAACCGGTGTTCGGCTCGGTGAAGACAGCGGTGGGCAGGATGTCGCCGGAGGCGATCTTCGGCAGGAAGCGCTGCTTCTGCTCCTCGGTGCCGCCGCACAGGATCAGCTCCGCGGCGATCTCCGAGCGGGTGCCCAGCGAGCCGACGCCGATATAGGCGCGGGACAGCTCCTCCGAGACCACGCACATGGCGGTCTTCGGCAGGCCCATGCCGCCGTACTCCTCGGGGATCGTCAAGCCGAAGACGCCGAGTTCGGCCATCTTCTGCACGATCTCCATCGGGATGTAGGCGTTCTTCAGGTGCCACTCGTGCGCCTGATCGACCACCTCGGCCTTGCCGAAGCGGCGCATCTCGGAGCGGATTGCCTCCATGTCCTCGTCGAGGCCCGAGGCGCCGACGGTCGCCGAGCCGCCGCCGTCGCGCATCAGCGCCACCAGGGCGGCGCGGTTCTCGGGGGTGTTGCCCTCGGCGATCAGAGTCTCGACCGCGTCCGTGCGGTACGGGGCCACCTCCTTGGCGGAGAGACCGAGCGACCCGGTGACGCGGACCATCTCGCCCTGGCTCATCGGGATGCCGGAGAACAGCTGGTCGAGATACTCGCCGGCGCCGATCCGGACGAGGAGCGCCTCGGTCTCGCCGAACCGGCCCTCCCCTTGCAGGCGCTCGGCGTAGCCGCCGAGCTCGTTCACCGCCTCCGCGTAGGTCGCGAGCCACGCGAGCCCGTGGGCGGCGTGCTGCTGGCCCTCGAGCTTGGCCGCGTCGATCCGCCCGTCCGTCCCGAGGATCCGCGTGCGGACCCGGCGCGTGGCCTCGGCGGCCAGCGCCTTCGCGCTTTCACCGGCGGCCTTGGTGAGGGCCACGAGATCCTGCGGCTCGGTCTGGATGGCGGGGGATGCGGACATGGTTCTCTGCTCGCGTGGCGTCTTCTTGGATCGGGTCTTTTAACCTGCCGCGGTCCGGAGCCGAAGCAGATTTCGTTTGTCTCGCCTTGAACTGAAGTTGAATACCGGGGCTGGCGGGCCGGCGCGCAGCCCTGCGAAGTCAAGGCCTGACCGGCGCGGCGACGCGCGACGCTCCGGACACTGATGATCGTGCCTTCAGCCTACCGAAACCTGCTCGCCGGACGGCCCCGGCTCAGCGCCTCTGCTCGCACCGGGTCTTCAGGTAGGACCCGTCCTCGCCCTTGAAGCCGGCATTGGCCGCCAGGACCGGACCCTGGACGAGGCATTCCTGGAGCGTGTGGGCCGGGCCCGTCACCACGTCGATGGCGGTCTCGCGCGAGCAGTCCGGGGCCTGGACGGAGGCGGCGCAGATGAGGGCGACGACGATGATCTGGTTCATGGGGCCTCCCGTGCGGGCCCGGCTCTCGAGACGGCGGGCGGCGTCTACCGAAAGATGGACCGCCCGACCTGGTTCCCTCGGTCCGGCCGCCCCGACGTGGCGCCGATGTCGCGCCGTCACACCAGCGCGGCGAGATCCGCACCGGCCTCGATCCGGTCGGGGGCGGGCACGCGGCCCTCGCCCAGCAGGTGGAGGAACGCCGTGAAGGCGGGGTTGCGGCCGATGCTACAGGCGGCCACCGCGCGGTTGTCGCGGACGTAGTAGGCGATGAAGTCGAGCGCCGCCGGGTCGCCCTGCAGGATGATCCGCTCGAAATCCGGCGCGTAGCCGCCGTAATCCAGGCGCTTGTCGCCCTGGTTGCTCCAGAAGAACGGCGCCCCCGCGAAGGCGCCGGTGGCGCCGAGCATCGCCCGGGCGACGTGCGTGCCGTGCTGCTGCGCCAGCCGCCAGTGCTCGATCCGCGCCGTGACGCCGCTGCCGCACTCCGGGAAGGCCGCGATGTCGCCCGCGACCCAGACGTTGTCGGCGAGCTTCAGGTCGGCGCCGACCGGGAGGCCGCCGGACTCGTCCGGCTCCACCCCGGCGACGATCCCGGTCTTCGGCGCGGCGCCGGCGCCGATCAGCACGAGGTCGGCCGGAAGCCGCGCGCCGTCCTCGGTCTCGACGGCCTCGACGGAGCCGGTGCCGGCGATCCGCGCGACCGTGCCGGTCACGAAGGTCACGCCGTTGCCGGCGTGGTAGCGCTTCAGCGCCGCACCCACGGCCTCGCCGAAGCGCTTGGCGAAGGGGACCTCCTCCCGGGACAGGACCGTCACCGACAGGCCGCGCTTGGTCAGGAAGGCCGCGGCCTCCAGGCCGATGAAGCCTGCGCCGATCACCACCACGCGCGTCGCCCGCTCCGCCGCGGCGCTGAGGCGCACCGCGTCGTCGAGGCTGCGCAGGCTCATCACGCCGTCGAGATCCCTTCCCTCGAAGTCCGGCACCACGGCGCGGCTGCCGGTGGCGATCAGCAGCGCGTCGGCGGACAGGACCCGCCCGTCCGCCAGCGCGACGCTGCGGCCGGCCGGGTCGATCCGCGTCGCCTCGGCCTCGACCCGCTCGACCCGGTGGGCGGCGGCGAAGTCCGGCTCCAGCAGGGTCTTCTCCGCCGGGGTGGGCTTGGCCAGGAACTGCTTGGACAGCTTGGTCCGGTCGTAGGGCGGGTGGCCCTCGCGGCCGACCAGGGTGATCGCCCCCGCGAAGCCCTCGCGCCGGAGCGTGGTGACGCAGGCGGCGGCGGCCGCACCGGTGCCGACGATCAGGACATGCGCGACGGGCGTTTCCGCCCGCTTGGCCGGAGGGGGCTCAGGGCTGAGGGTCGCCACCGCCTCGCCGCCCTCGATCCGGACGGGATAGCGGGTCAGCGCCTCCAGAGCCGGCGGCTCCTCCAGGCTGCCGTCGGCGACCGCGAAGGCCGCCTTGTGCCAGGGGCAGTAGAGCCGGCCGCCGCAGATCTCGCCCTTGGCCAGCGGCGCGCCGAGATGCGGGCACTTCGCCTGGAAGGCGCGCACCCCGTCGGCGTCGCGCACGAACAGCACCGCGTCGTCGCCCGCGGCCCCCTCGCCCTTGCCCTCGGCCTTGCCGCCGAGGGGGATCGCGTCGAGGGCGAGGCGGATCTCGCGGGGCTTGTCCTGGTTCATCCTCGCCTCGCGCGGTGCCGGCCCGGGCCGATCCGGCCCGCGCGCATCAAACCGCGAGGGCGCGAAGGGTTTCCGCGCCTTCCGTCGCAGGGGTCGCGGCCTCGGCGGCGACCGCCCGCGGCCATCTCAGCCGCGGCTCGCCACCGCCACGCCGAGGGCAGCGAGCGCCATGCCGGCGCCCTGCACGGGGGTCAGCACCTCGCCGAACAGCAGGTAACCGAGGACGGCCGCGACCGGCGGCACGAGGAAGAACAGGGCGGCGACGCCCGCCACCGCGCCCCGCCGGATCAGCACCAGCAGCAGCAGGATCCCGGCGACCGAGTTGACCAAGACCGCCCAGCCGAGGCCGAGCCACAGGGCGGGCGCCGGATCGAACGCGGTGCCGCCGAAGGCGAGCGCCAGCGGGATGGCGCAGGCCATGCCGCCGACGAACTGGAGGGTCGCGCCGGCCAGGAGATCGACCTGGCCGCCGGTGCGCTTCTGCCAGAGCGTGCCGAGGGTCAGCGCCAGCACCCCCAGGAGGCTGACGGCCAGCGCCGCCGGCGGGATCCCGGACGGGTCCGTGGCGCCGAGCTTCGGGGCGAGCACGAGGCCGGTGCCGACGAAGCCCATGAGGATCCCGAGCGCCCGCCGGCCGCTGACGCGCTCGCCCAGCAGCGGTTGCGCCAGGAGCGCGGTGAGCAGCGGCTGGAGGCTGCCGACGAGCGCCGCGATGCCGGCCGGCAGCCCGTGGCTCACCGCCCAGAAGACGCCCGACAGGTAGACGCCCTGCATCAGGAAGCCCGCGACGACCGGGTCGCGCCACCCCGCCCGGTCCGCCGGCCAGCGCACCCGGGCGGCCGCGGCGATCAGGGCCAGCACCAGGGCGACGGCCGTGAAGCGGATTGCGGTGAAGGCCAGCGGATCGACGTGCGGCACGACCGCCCGGGCCGAGATGAAGCCCGTGGCCCAGATCGGGATGAACAGCGCCGGGAGAGCGCCGGACGCGAGCGTCGACGGGCGGGAGAGCGTAGGCATGGCCGCCGGACGGAGCATGCCGGCGCGCCCGGCGCAACGGTGATCTCGTCCGCGGGGCGCGACCGGCACCGGCGTGGCGCGGACGCGTCACCGGCCGCCGATCGGGACCGGAGCGGGCCGACGGCGTTGACGCGCGGGTGCCGGCGCCGTTCATCGGCGGACCTCTCCCGGAGAGGGCCGCCCCGAGGATCGCGCGATCGAGGATCGTTGGACACCCGTGAAACCCCTCCGCAGCGGATTACAGGTCATGGGCGTCGCCGCGCAGCGCTTCGTCTCCCATGACGGCTGGGCGATCGCGAGCCACATCGCGCTCTCGAGCCTGACCTCGCTGTTCCCGTTCCTGATCCTGCTGGCGGCGCTCGCCGGCCTGTTCGGCACCCAGTCGCTGGCCGACGAGGCCGGGGTGCTGATCTTCGACGCGTGGCCGCGGGAGATCGCCAAGCCGATCGTCGGCGAGGTGCACCGGGTGCTCACCGAGCAGCGGAGCGGCGTGCTGACGCTCGGCGCGCTGTTCGCCCTGTACTTCTCCTCCTCGGGCGTCGAGAGCCTGCGGGTCGGGTTGAACCGGGCCTACGGCCTGCGCGAGAGCCGGCCCTGGTGGCTGACCCGCCTCGAATCGATCGGCTACGTGATCTGCGGAGCCTTCGCGATGCTGGCCTTCGCGCTGCTCGTGGTGCTGGGGCCGCTGATCTGGCGCAACGTCGTCCTAGTGGCGCCGGGCCTGGAGCCCCTGAGCCTCACGGTGGCGATCGGGCGGATCGCCGTCACAGCCCTGCTGCTCGCCGTTGTGCTGGTCATCGCCCACAAGTTCGTCGCGGCCGGGCGGCGCTCGATCCTGTCGGTGCTGCCGGGGATCGGGGTGACCCTGCTCCTGTGGTTCTTCGCCGGCCTCGGCTTCGGCTACTATCTGGACCGGTTCTCCAACGCCTACGCGTCGACCTACGGGGGGCTGGCCACCGCGATGGTGTTCCTGGTCTTCCTCTACTGGCTCGCCGCCATGTTCCTGTTCGGCGGCGAGATCAACGGCACGGTGATCGCCGCCCGCCGCACCCGCCTGCAGGCGAAGATGCTGGCGCGCCGGGCCGAGATGGAGGGCCGCCGGGCCGGGACGGGGGTCCCGGGACCGGGCGCCTGACGCCTCTCGGCCCCCGCCCCGACGACGCGGTGGCCCCGGCGGCGGCGGCTCACGCCGCCAGCGCCAGCCCCTCGTCCTCCTCCGCCTGGGCCGCCATGAACTGCGCCCGGGCGAGCTCGGCGAACCTGCCGTCCTGCGCGACCAGGTCGTCGAAGGTGCCGGCCTCGACGATCCGGCCCTCGTGGAACACCAGGATGCGGTCGGCGTCGCGGATCGTCGCGAGGCGGTGGGCGATGACGAAGGTGGTCCGCCCCTCCATCACGGTCTCCAGGGCGCCCTGGAGCTTGCGCTCGGTGGCGGCGTCCAGCGCCGAGGTCGCCTCGTCGAGGATCAGGATCGGCGGGTTCTTCAGGAGGGCCCGGGCGATCGAGAGCCGCTGGCGCTCGCCGCCCGAGAGCGACCGGCCGCGCTCGCCGATCACCGTGTCGAGCCCGTCGGCCTGGCGCGCCATGAAGGCGCTGGCCTGGGCGCGCTCCAGCGCGTCGAGCATCTCGGCGTCGGTGGCGTCGGGGCAGCCGACCTGCAGATTCTCGCGGATCGAGCGGGCGAACAGCATCGGCTCCTGGAACACCACGCCGATGTTGTGGCGCAGCGAGGCGAGGCCGACGTCGCGGATGTCCATGCCGTCGATCCGGATTGCGCCGGAGGCCGGGTCGAAGCTGCGGTGCAGGAGGCCGAGCGTCGTCGACTTGCCCGAGCCGGTGGTCCCGACCAGCGCGATCGTCTCGCCGGGCTTGGCGGTGAACGAGACCCCGTCGAGCGCCTGGCGCCTTCCGTCGTACGAGAAGGCGACGTCCTCGAAGCTGACCGCGCCCTCGAAGCGGGCGACCTGCCGGGCGTGCGGCCGGTCGGCCACCGCCGGGACGGTGTCGTAGATCTCGAAGAACTCGGCGATCTTCGGCGCCTGCTGGAACAGGCCGTTGACGAAGCCGACCACGTGGTCGAGCCGGGCCACGAAGGCGGTGGCGAGGCTCATGAAGGCCACGACCTCGCCCACCGTGGTGGTGCCGGCCTGGTAGAGCCAGATGCCGGTGACGAAGATCGCCGTCATGGTAATGGTCGCGGAGGCGCGGGTCGCCACGTTGGCGAGCGCCCACCAGGACAGGACCGGGATCTGAGCGGCGAGCAGGTTGGTGATGATGCCGCGCATCGCCTCCTTCTCGGCCTTGGCGCGGGTGAAGGACTGGATCACCGCGACGTTGCCGAGGGCGTCCGAGGCGTGGGCGGCCAGCCCCGAGTTGAATTCCTCGACCTGGCCCTGGAGCGCCTCGGTCCGGCGCATCACGAAGGTGGTGAGCGCCGTGAAGGCCAGCACCAGCACCACCAGGATCGCGCCGAGCTGCCAGTTGATGAACAGGGTCATCGGCAGGAGCACGCCGAGCGAGACCAGGGCGACGAGGTGATCGCGGAAGAAGCCGAGCCACAGCCACGCCATGCCGTTCGTGCCCTCCAGCATCGCCTTCAGGACGCGGCCGGAATGGTTGGCCGAGTGGAAGGCGAGCGGCAGGTCGAGGACGTGCTCGAAGTAGCTCGCCATCGACGACAGCCGGTTGCGGTGCGCGAGCCGGTCGGCGTGGAGCGCGATGAACACGCCCGCCGCGATGGTGAAGAAGCCGAACGCCACCCAGGCGGCGAGCAGGGGCAGCATCGTGCCCATGGCGTCGCCGCCGCGCTTGAGATGGGTCAGCTGGTCGATGATCCGGCCCATCAGCAGGGGCTCGGCGAAGGCCGCGATCGCCAGGACCACGTTGGTGACGGCCAGGCCTATCGCCAGCCGCCGCTCCGCCTTCAGAAATCCCAGGACCCGCCCGTACAGACGAACCATCGTACCGCTCCGCCACCCCTGGCGCGGCCCGTGTGACCCGGGTCTCACGCCTTCACCGAGGAGGTCCGCGCGGCCGGCATGCGTGCCGGATCCGCGTCAAACCCCTCGTACGAAACGGGTATGCCAGCGCCTGCCTGAACGGGCGATGACGGGCCGATACAGGTTCGAAACAGTCGCCTTTACGGTTGCTTCAGCAAAGTTTCCCGAAGCTTAGCGCGGAGCCGCCGCGCCCGGGGCGCGCGGGCGGTGCCCGACATGCCCGGCGTCGGCGCGGCGTTCGCGCCGTTCAGGACCGATGGCGGCCGGACGTCCGGACGACCGATTCGCCTCCGCCGCCGGCAAGGGAGCCCCCCGCCATGCCGGCCGGTGGGGCTCCGCTACTTCGCGGTGAGCAGCGCCCAGTAGACCTTGTACTTGGAGCCCGGCGCGTAGGCGGTGGCGATCCCCATCCGGGTCGCCCCGGGCGCCAGCATGGTGGCGTCGTGGGGCGGGCTCTCGCGCCAGCCCGAGAAGGCCTCGGCCAGGGTGTGGTAGCCCGCCGAGAGGTTGGCGTTGACGTTCGCGTAGCCGAGCCGCTCGACGGCGGCCTTGACGGTCTGGGCCCGGCTCGGCCGGTCGGCGAGCGCCATGGCGGCCGCCTCGGCCTCGGCGAGGCGCTGCAGTTCGGGATCGACCGTCAGCGGCGGCGCGCCGCGGTTGCGGCGGTAGGACGAGATCATGTCGCGGGCCGCCTCGACGTCGATATGCGCGCTGTTGCTGGCGAGCGGCAGGTAGATGCTCGGCAGCCCGGCGCTGCTCGGCGGCTGGGCGGCGCAGCCGCCGAGAAGCGCCACCGCCAGCGCGGCCGGACCGACCATCCGGGCCCCGGTCCTGATCCGGGCGCGCCCGCGCCCCGCATGTCGACCGTCCCGATCGCGTCTCGTCACGTTTCACCCATCCCTGCGACGGCCCCAACGCCCAGCCGCCATATAGGGGCTGCCGCTCGGCCGCGCATCGGACGGTTAGGGCTTCCTCAAAGGCCCTCCGTCTAAAATTGCACACCGATGACGACCGCGCGTTCCCTGACCCCGGTGGATCTACCCCGCGACCGACCCGTCGGCGGGTGCGCGGACCCGTCGGCAGCGTCTGAGGCGGCGTCGGAGGCCGCGACCGCGCGCGCCCTCCAGCGGGCGATCCTTCGCCAGCAGGCCGGCCTGCTGGCGCGGCAGGAGCGTGCCCTGGCGGCCGCCGGGATGGGCCTCTGGTCCTGCCGCCTGCGCGACGGCGCCCTCGACTGGTCCGGGGGCGTCCACGACCTGTTCGGCGTCCCCCGGGGCGCGGCGCTGCTCCGGCCCCGGATCCTGGACCTCTACGAGCCGACCTCGCGGCGCCTGCTGGAGGCGCTCCGGCACCGGGCGATCGCCGGGAGCGGCGCCTTCGTGCTCGACGCCGAGATCCAGGCCGGGGGCCGGCGGCGCTGGATCCGGATCCGCGCCGCGGTCGAGGCCGAGGACGGGCGCCCCGCCCGCCTGTTCGGAACAAAGCAGGACGTGACCGAGGAGATCGCCCGGCTGGCCGAGCTGAGCCGGCGCGCCGAGTGCGACCCGCTCACCGGGCTGGCGAACCGCCGCGGCTTCGAGGCGCGATTCGAGGCGCGGTTCGAGGCCGGGACGGACGGCGCCGGTCCGGATCCCCTCGCCGCCCTGCTGCTGATCGACCTCGACGGGTTCAAGCCGGTCAACGACGTCCACGGCCACGCGGCCGGCGACCTGTGCCTCCGGCGCTCGGCCGCGCGGCTCGCCGCCGTCTGCCGGGATGCGGCCCTCGTGGCCCGCATCGGCGGCGACGAGTTCGCCGTGCTCCTGCGGGCGCCCGTCGACCCGCTCGCGCTGGTGGAGCGCGGCCGGCGCGTCGTCGCCGCCCTGAGCCAGCCGATCCCGTATCGCGGCCGGGAGTTGCGGATCGGCGCCTCCGTGGGGATCGCGGTAGGAGACGCCGCCGGGATGTCCAGCGGGCGCGGGGGCCGCGCCCGGCTGTTCGGCCGGGCGGACGCGGCGCTCTACGCCGCCAAGGACGCGGGCGGGAACGCCGTCCGGATCGCCCTCGGCGGCGGCCGGTCAGGCGCCGGCAGTGCGCAGGCCGCGGTCGCGCTGGGGCCGGGCTGATTCGCCGCCCTCGGGAACCGCGGCCGGCTGGATGAAGCGGCTGGCGATCTCGCCCATGGCGCTCTGCATCGTGTCGAGGCCCTGAACGGTGACGATGCTGGAGCCGGGCCCGAGCGGCGGGATGAAGCCCGCCTCCGAGAGGGTCGCGAACACCGAGAAGTTCAGGTCGGTCACCACCTTCTGGCCGAGGCTCACGTCGACGATCCAGACGAGCAGCTCGAATTCCAGGAACGGTTCGCCGATCTTCTTGAACACCACCCGGGGCGGGGGCTCCTTCAGGATGTCGGAGTGGCTCTGCGCGCAGGCCGTGATCATCTCGGCGGCGCGCACCGGGTCCTGGTTGCGCAGGACGCTCACCGTGATGCTGACGCGCCCGGTCCGGTCGCCTCGCACCCGGTTCTTCACCACCCCGGAGATCAGGTTTGAGTTCGGCACGATCACGGCCGAGCGGTCGAAGGTCTGGATCTCGGTGGAGCGCACCGAGATCCGCTTCACGATGCCCTCGGAATCGCCGATCACCACCTGGTCGCCGACCCGGATCGGGCGCTCCCACAGGAGCAGCAGGCCGGAGACGAAGTTGTTGACGATCGACTGGAGGCCGAAACCGATACCGACCGACAGCGCGCCGGCCACGATGGTGAGCTTCTCCAGGCTCAGGCCGAGATACGAGAAGGCGAGCGCCAGCGCGATCAGGAAGCCGCAATAGCCCGCCACCGTGGTGATCGAGTTGCGCAGGCCCGCGTCGAGGTCGGTGGCCGGCAGGTAGGTGTTCTCCAGCCAGCGCTGCACCCCGCGGGTGATGAACACGCCGACCACCAGGATGCCGATCCCGAAGGCGATGCTGGAGAGCGAGATCGTGACGTCGCCGACCTTGAAGCCGAAGAAGGCCTGCCGGACCGACGAGACGATGTCGGTGGAGTCGAGGCCCCAGGGCGCCAGCACGAGGACCGCCGCCGCCAGGAACAGGATGAGCCGGGTCGCGCCGGTCGTCAGGACCGAGATCTGGTTGAGCGAGCGCTTGCGCAGGCCGGTATTGGCCTGGAGCGTGGTGGCGAGCCGCGTCTCGTCGCTGAGGGCGCGGCCGACGAAGATGTCGACGCTCTGGACCAGCAGGTAGAGCAGCACGAGGACGGCCGCGTCCCAGATCAGCTGGTCGATCAGGAAGGCCGCGAAGGCCACGTAGCCCACCAGCGCGCCGAGCCCGATCAGCGCCACCGCGGCCCAGCCCAGGAGCCGCGCCGGCCCGCCGATGCCCGTCGTGGTCTTGGTCGGCACGTAGGGGCCGAAGCAGGCCTCCTCCTCCTGCTCGGTGTCGGCGAACCGGTGGAGGCCGACCGCGAGGATCAGCGCGGTGGCGACCGCCCCGATGCCCCGCGTGGCGATGGAGATCGGCAGGGCCGCCGAGATCCCGGAATTCAGGGCCTCGACGGACTTCACCACGGTGATCACCGTGGCGATGCCGACGGCGAGCCGGGTCAGGCGCGTGGCCGCCGCGTCGCTCACCGGGGCGGGCCGCCACGCCGGCTTCTCGGGGCTGAGCAGCCCGTCGCAGAGGGCCTCCACGAAGGCGATGAAGGCCAGCCCGCCGAGGATCGCGGCGGCGACCGGCAGGAGCCGGGACGGCAGCAGGTTGGTGGAATCGAGGGCGTAGTAGACCGCGTAGGATCCGGCCACCGCCGGCACCGTGCCGAGCAGGATCACCCGCCAGGCGGCGAGCATCACGGCGCGCCGCGACGGGTCGGTCTTGGTGGCATCCCGGCGGGCGCCCTTGGGGGCGATGTTGCGCCGGCCGAAATACAGCGCCACCGAGATCCCGAAGGCGAGCCCCAGGAACAGCAGGTTGGCGAGGTTGCCGTTGCGGGAAAACAGCAGCCCGATATCCGACACGGCGCTCTGCAGGGCGCGCGTGTCCCGGGGGACGTCGCCCATCACCTTGGTCCAGAGACCGGGGCCGACCAGCGGCTGGGAGCGCTGGAGCAGGTCGCGGGTGAACGATTCGCGGCGGCGATTCGAGACGCGGTCGACGATCTGGTCACCCTGCACCACCAGGGAGCGGGCGAGGCGCTGGGTCTCGTCGATGCGGGTAACGGCGGCCTCGCGCTCGGCGCGCTCGGCGGCGACGTCGGCGCTCTCCTGGGTATCCTTGGGTTTCGGCCCGAGCTGGGCCAGGCGCTCGCGCGCGGCCTCCAGCGGCGCGTCGAGCCGGGTGACCAGGGTGCGGATCTCGTCGGTGACCGTCACGGCGCTGTCGCGGATGGCGGTGAGGTCGGCCACCGTCAGCTCCGTGTGGCCGAGCTGCTTCTCGCGGGCGTCGAGCTCGGTCTTGGCGGCGTCGAGCTTGGCTCGGACCTTCTTGAACTGCTCGGGAACCTCGGCCTTGGCGGCCGGCGGGGGCGCGGGCTTCGCTTCGGCGGGTTTCGCGTCGGGCGCCTTCGCGTCGGGCGCTTTGCCGTCCGCGGGCTTGGCTTCGGGCGCGGCCTTGGTGTCGGCGGCCTTCTGATCGGAAGACTTGGCGGCGGGCGCCGGATCCTGGGCGAAGGCCGGCAGGGTCAGGGCCGCCGGGGTTGCGAACACCAGCGCGGCGAGCAGGGCGAGTGCGCGGGACGGGCGCGGCGCGCCCTCCGGCTTCCGGGTCCGCGCTGGGATACGATGCATGAGCAACCTCTCGTCGGGCGCGCGGCGGCCGGCCGGAGTCCGGCATCGGCGAATCGGCGGCGATCGGGGACCGGGCGGGCCTCCTGGCGGCCGGGCGCTCTGGGCGAGCAATAGGGCGAAACCGTGCCGCTGCCCACCCCGGGCCGGATCCCGCGCCGGGTCCCACCCCCGCGAGCCCGCTGTGGGTGCGTCCCCGGGGCTCATCCGGAAAAGCTTCACAAGGGTGTCACGCTGGGATTAGATGAACACCTGATGGACAGGGCCTTTTCGTTGCTACGCGAAAGGGCGCGGCCGGTGGCGATACCGGCCCGGCCCGGCCGCGTTCCGGATGCTACCGCATCGACCGGCGCCCCCGCGCGCCGGCCCGCCGCCCTGTTGTTCCCTCCGTCTCTCCCGTCGAGCCGTCGCTCCGCGCGCCGGCCCGTCCTGCATCGGCCCCGGGCCGGTTCGGACGGGCCGGCGGGGCGGCGGCATGGTCCCGCGCGTCCCACGCGCCAGAGCTAGTCCGAAGAGTCGCGCCGATGATGGATCTCCAAACCCTCGTCCTCAACGCGGATTATCGGCCGCTCTCGTACAATCCGCTCTCCCTCTGGTCGTGGAAGGACGCCTTCACGGCCCTGTTCCTCGACCGCGTCACCCTGGTGGCGAGCTACGACGTCGAGGCGCGCTCGCCCTCGCGCGCCCTGCGGGTGCCGAGCGTCGTGGCGCTGAAGAACTACGTGGCGCTGGCCCGCAGCCCGGCCTTCACCCGCTACAACATCTACCTGCGCGACGGTTTCAGCTGCCAGTATTGCGGCCTGCGGCTGCCCTCGGGCGGCCTGACCTTCGACCACGTGGTGCCGCGCTCCCGGGGCGGCCTGTCGAGCTGGGAGAACGTCGTGGCGGCCTGCTCGCCCTGCAACCTGCGCAAGGCCAACCGCACGCCGGACGAGGCGGACATGCCGCTGATGACCGAGCCCCGGCGGCCGACGCGCTACGAGCTGCACCACCGGCAGCCCGAGTTCGATCACCGCCAGTACCATCACACCTGGCTCGACTACCTGTACTGGGACAGCGAGCTGGAGAGCTGAGGGCGGCGCGGAGGCCTCACCAGGCCGGCTCGCGGCGGGGCGGCTCGTTGTACATCGGGACGTTGTGGTTGCGCGGCAGGTAGCCCCGCACCAGCACGGGCGGGGGGACGGCGGGAACGGCCGGCACCGGCCTCACCCGGACGATCCGGCGCGTCGGGTGATGCGCCCCGCGGCGCTCCGCGAAGGCCGGTCCGTGGGCGAGCACGAGACCAGCGAGCAACGCGGTGCGCGACGCCAGGGGCCAAAGCCTCGAGGGACGGTCAGTCATTGTCAGGATCCGGCCGGCGCGGGGGAATGATCAGAACTTGAGGGCCGCACCGCCGCGGACGGTATTCAGCTCCGCCTTGTGACCGTTGAAGTCCTGGAACCGCACGTACTGGTACTCGCCGCGCACCAGGATGTTCGGCGTGATGGCGTATTCCAGGCCGAAGCCGAGGGCGACGCCGCCGATGGTCTTGGTCCGGGCATTCGCGGTCAGCGTCGTCGGCGCGTACGGGACGGTCTGGACGCCCTGCCCGGTCGGCGTCGAGTTGTTGAGCGGGAAGTTCGGATTGAAGCTCGCGTAGCCGTGATTGTAGACGGCCACGGGCTGCCCGGTGGTCAGGGCCTGGTTCGCCGCGTAGGTGGTGGCGCTGTAGCCGTAATTCTGAACCGCCACGGTGTCGTTGATGGTCACGCGGCCGATCGCGGCGCCGGCGGTGACGTAGGGGAGCAGATTGCCGAACGCGTAGCCGGCCCGGCCCCGGATGGTACCGTAATCCTCGATCCGCGTGTTCGAGGTTCCGGACAGATTCACGTCTTCGGAGACACCTCCGGCGGTCGTCACGTTGCGACCGATGCGGTTGGTCGACCAGCTTCTCTGATCCGTGTGCGTGTAGTCGGCCTCGATGCCGAGGACGATATCGTCGAATTGCACGTTGTACCCGGCGAAGGCACCGAAGCTCGCCCCGTGGGTTCGCGTGCCCGGCAATGACAGGATTTTAGAGACGCTGAACTCAGTCTCGATGTCGCGATAGCTGAAGTAATTCGCCAGCGTGGACTGCATCGCGTTGCGCTGCGACAGGCCGCCCGACGTGAAGCCGCCGTGGCCGCCGACATACACGCCGCTCCAGTCGACCACCGGGGCCGGGACCGGGTCGTAATCCGCGCCGCGCAGGTAATCGTAATCCAGATCCGCGGCGCGCGCGGTGTTCACGCCGCAGAGACCGAGAACCGCCAGCAGCGGGAAAGTGACGGTACGCATCGGGATCGTCCTGGGACGGAAGAGACGGACGGCGGATCGAGCCTCGACACGGTGATACGCCGGTAACCTTAATTCTCCGTTTCTCGACTGCGAGAGGCACGTCTCGATCCGAGGATGCCAGTCCCGGGACGTCGTGGCGGTTATTGGGTCGGCCAAGGACGGGCTGAGGACAGGCCGAGAACCGGACCTGTCGCGACGGGGCGCCGAAACGCGAGACGGCGCGGAGACCCTCCGCGCCGTCGTCGTCCGTCAGGGGGATCGCGGTCGAGGCGCGATCAGTACTTCCGCACCAGCGGGCCGGGGATGGGCTCCGGCATCAAGGGCGGAAGCGGGGCCGCCACGAAGCCGCCGAGGTAGTAGCGCAGGCCGATCTTCACGTCGTGCGCCTCGATGTCCTTGATCTTGATCGCCTGCAGGCTGCCGGTGCAGCACGGGACGAAGCCCGGGCCGGTCTCGGCCTTGCCGAGGTTCAGGTAGCGGTAGGCCACTTCGATCTTCAGCGCGTCGGTCACGTTGTAGGCGAGACCGGCGTGGAGTGCCCAGGCGAGGCTGCCGGTGGTCTTGTCCTTGTAGAACTTGCTGCCGCTGTTGGTGTTGTAGACCGGATTGCCGTTCGGGTCGTAGACCGGGGCGTACGGGATGCAGCCGCAGCCGGCATTCGTGTAATCGTACGCGTAGGTCGGGCTGGTGAACTGCTGGTTGGTCGAGTAGCTCGAGACGTGGTTGAACGCGTAGCCGACGCCGCCGCCGATGAACGGCGTGATGCCGTACCACGTGCCGAGGTCGAAATACGCGTTGGCCAGCACCACTGCGGAGTCGAAGTTGCCGCTCGACTTGTTCACGCCGTACGACCCGAGCCCGTTGTCGAAATCCGGGCCCTTGTAGTACTCGCTGCCGCGCAGGCCGGTGGAGTAGCGGTACTCACCGGTGATGTCGCCGCGCAGGAACGGGGTGAACTGGTAGCCGACGCCGACGCCCGCGAAACCGCCGCCGCCGACCGCGTTGCCGAAGGCGCGGTTGGACTCGGCGTAGCCGGTGTAGTCGTAGGCGTCGCTGTAGCGCGGACGGGTGTAGATGCTCGCGCCCACGTCGCCGCGCAGGTACCAGCCGCCGCCGACCTCAATCGGCGGGGGCGGCGGGGGCGGGGGCGGCGGCAGCATCAGATCCGCGGCCGCGGCGAGGCAGGGCGCACCGACGCTCGCCGCGAGCGTCAGGCTACGCACCAAAGCGTTCAGCTTGGAGCGGGCCATGAGGATTCCTTCACTGGACTCGTGAGCCGGACGCGCGGCGCGCGGTCCCGGGGTACGAGGGCAGGATGGAAGGAACGTCTTAAATCCGGCTTAACGTTAAATGTTAGGCTTGCGCATCCGTTGCCGAACTGTCGAAACCGATATCCGGGCGAGACTTGCTTGTTTCGGCTGCGCTGCGCCGCCGGGGTCAGCGCAGTTCTTCTATGGGGGCCGGACGGCGCGGGGGCTGAGGCCGCATGGGACCCGACGACGTGCGCATCCTGGCGCTGATGCTGCCCGAGGCGGTAGCGGGCGCCCACAGCGGCAACCCGGATTTCCGGGTCGGCGGCCGGGTCTTCGCGACCCTCTGGGTCGAGGAGGCGCGGGTCGTGCTGCGCCTCGCGCCCGCCGATCAGGCCGCCCTCTGCGAGGCCGAGCCGGACCTGTTCGCGCCGCTCGACGGCGCCTGGGGGCGGCGGGGCTGGACCAATCTCGACCTCGACCCGTGCGCGGAGGAGGTTCTGCGGGCGGCGCTGCTGGCGGCGTGGCGGATGACCGCACCCGCGGAGCTGCGCGCCGCCTACGCCGATCTGGGCTGACTCGGGCTGCCCCCTTCGGAGTCGAGCCGCGCCCCTCCGGGGCTCCGGCCTCAGGCCGCCGCGCGGGTGACGGCGTCGACCACCTCGTCGACCACCGCGTTGACGAGGCCGCGGTCGTCGCCCTCGGCCATGACGCGGATCACCGGCTCGGTGCCCGACGGGCGGATCACGAGGCGGCCGGCATTGCCGAGCCGCTCGCGGGCGTGCTCGATGGCGCTGACCACGCTGTCCTCGCGCAGGGGCTCGCCGCTCCGGTAGCGGACGTTCTTGAGGATCTGCGGCAGCGGGTCGAAGCAGTGGCAGACCTCGCTCACGGGCCGGTTCTGCCGCTGCACCACGCTCAGCAGCTGCAGGGCGGCCACGAGGCCGTCGCCGGTGGTCGTGTAGTCCGACATGATGATGTGGCCGGACTGCTCGCCGCCGAGGTTGTAGCCGTGCGCCCGCATGTGCTCGAGGACGTAGCGGTCCCCCACCGCCGTGCGGGCCAGGGTCAGGCCGAGACCGCCGAGGAAGCGCTCCAGGCCGAGATTCGACATGATCGTCGCCACCACGCCCGGCTGCGTCAGGCGCTCGTCCTCCTTCCAGGAGCGCGCCACGACGGCCATGAGCTGGTCGCCGTCGACCACCTGGCCCTTCTCGTCCACGATCAGCACCCGGTCGGCGTCGCCGTCCAGCGCGATGCCGATATCGGCCCGGCGCTCGCGCACCATGTCGATCAGGGCCGCGGGCGCGGTCGAGCCGACATCCCGGTTGATGTTGAACCCGTCCGGCTCGGTGCCGATGGCGATCACCTCGGCGCCGAGCTCCCACAGGGTCTCGGGGGCGACCCGGTAGGCCGCGCCGTTGGCGCAGTCGACCACGACCCGCAGCCCGTCCAGCGTCACCTGCCGCGGCAGGGTCCGCTTGGCGAACTCGATGTAGCGGGCGTGCACGCTCTCGATGCGCTTGGCCCGGCCGAGGTCGTTCGAGCCGGAGAGGCGCTTGTGCATGTCGGCTTCGATCAGCCCCTCGATCTCGTGCTCGATCGCGTCGTTGAGCTTGAAGCCGTCGGGCCCGAACAGCTTGATGCCGTTGTCCTCGAACGGGTTGTGCGAGGCCGAGATCATCACGCCGAGATCGGCCCGCATCGAGCGGGTCAGCATCGCCACGGCCGGCGTCGGCACCGGCCCGAGCAGGAGCACGTCCATGCCCACCGAGGTGAAGCCGGCGACGAGCGCGGTCTCGATCATGTAGCCCGAGAGGCGGGTGTCCTTGCCGATCACCACCCGGTGGCGGTGGTCGCCGCGCTGGAACACGAGGCCGGCGGCCTGACCGACCTTGAGGGCGAGCTCCGGCGTGATCACGCCGTTGGCCCGGCCCCGGATGCCGTCGGTTCCGAAATACTTGCGCACCATCACGTCTCCGGCGCCCGGTCTCGCGGACCCGGCACAGCTTAGCAGATTATCGCGCCCGCCGGCGGCTCACCGGCCGGCAGAGTCAACGGGGTGCTCCCCGACAAAGGCGGTCGAAATGGGGCGCCCGGCGCGCTGCAGGAGCCGCGGCGCCGAGGCCGAGACCAGCACGAGGCCCGAGACGGTCAGCAGGCCGAGCACGAGCCGGCGGAAGGCGACCTCGCTGAGGCCGAGATAGATCCGGGTGCCGAGCAGCGTCGGGACCAGCATCGCCGGCAGGACCACCGCCAGGATCGGCAGCGTCGCCCGTGTGACGAGCCCCGCGGCGAGGTAGGTCGCCAGGGTGACGCTGAGCATCGCGAGGTTGAAGTTCTGGATCACCGAGCGCTGCACGTCGCGCTCGTAGCGGCGCAGGGTGCACCAGAGGGTCGGCAGCACGCCCGTGAAGCCGCCGAGCCCGCCCATCATCCCGCCGCCGAGGCCCACCGCGGCGTCGGCGAGCCGGCCGCCGGCCGCGATCCGCGGCAGGTTCCGGGCGAACAGCATGGTCGGGCACCAGACCATCAGCAGGAGGCCGAGGAGCGTCTTGAACCAGTCGGCGTCGAGCCGCGGCAGCAGGAGGACGCCGAGGGGGATGCC
This sequence comes from Methylobacterium sp. D54C, assembly GCF_053345595.1. Lineage (NCBI taxonomy): Bacteria > Pseudomonadati > Pseudomonadota > Alphaproteobacteria > Hyphomicrobiales > Methylobacteriaceae > Methylobacterium > Methylobacterium sp. D54C. The sequence goes on along the minus strand of NZ_JBKFAK010000010.1, from coordinate 91,311 downwards.
GGCGAGGCCGCCGAGGACGAAGGGCGCGAGGCGCCTAGTCTCGAACCCGCGCCGGACCGAGACCGCCGCGATGACCTGGCCCGTGAAGGCGCCGGAGACGGCCAGCACGGCGGCGAGCTGCGGGTCGATCACCCAGGCCCAGAACGACAGGGCCGTGAGGCCGAAGCCGAAGCCCGACAGGCCCTGGACGAAGCCGGCGACGACGGCGCCGAGGGCGACGACGAGATAGGTCGAGACCGGCATCGGGGGTTTCGCGGCGGCCTGTGGAAGGGACCTGTGTTTCCGATTCGGCGGAGTCCGCCGAGCCTCCGGCCAAGCTGACGCGCGCGATCCGCCGACAGGAGGGCCGGTTTGTCACGGGAGACGCGGCGACGATCACGCGTCGCCGGCGAACGCCGCCGCTGATGAGGGAGCGCGACGCGGCCCCGCGCGCGGTCCTGACAGCGTCCTGAAAGCGCGCCGAATCCGCACGCGCGTCGAAGGAGGCCGCACGGAACGAAAAAGGGCGCCTCGCGGCGCCCCCTTCGCTCGTCCGATTCCGCGACCTCAGGCCTGCGGCTGCGGCTCCAGGCCGCCGTCGCTCTCCTTCGGCCGGCCGCGGCCCGCCGAGGGGACCGAGGAGCCCCGGGCCGGGGTCGGCGGCACGTCGCCGCCGTCGCGGATCGGGGGCTGGCCCTTGAGCAGGTTGCGGATCTCCTCGCCCGAGAGGGTCTCGTACTCGAGGAGCCCCTGTGCCAGCGCCTCCAAGTCGTCCTTGTGCTCGGCCAGGATGCGGCGCGCCTCCTCCAGACCGGTCTCCACGAGGCGGCGGACCTCGGCGTCGATCTTCTGGGCGGTCGACTCGGAGACCGATTGCTGCCGACCCATCGACATGCCGAGGAAGACCTCGTCGTTGTTGTCGCCGTACGCGACGGTGCCGAGCTCGGGGCTGAAGCCCCAGCGGGTCACCATCATCTTGGCGAGCCGCGTCGCCTGCTCGATGTCCGACTGCGCGCCCGAGGTCACCTTCTCGCGCCCGAAGATCATCTCCTCGGCGATGCGGCCGCCCATCATGATCGCCAGCCGCGAGGTCATCTGCTCGAAGCTCATGGAGAGCTTGTCGCGCTCGGGCAGCTGCATGACCATGCCGAGGGCGCGGCCGCGCGGGATGATGGTCGCCTTGTGCACCGGGTCGGTGGCCGGGACGTTCAGCGCCACGATGGCGTGGCCGCCCTCGTGGTAGGCGGTGAGCCGCTTCTCGTCCTCGGTCATCACGAGGGTGCGCCGCTCGGCGCCCATCATGACCTTGTCCTTGGCGTCCTCGAACTCGTGCATCGTCACGATGCGTTTTCCGCGCCGAGCGGCGAGGAGCGCCGATTCGTTCACGAGGTTCATCAGGTCGGCGCCCGAGAAGCCCGGGGTGCCGCGCGCGATGGTCTTGAGGTCGACATCGGGGGCCAGCGGCACCTTGCGGACGTGGACGCGCAGGATGCGCTCGCGGCCGGTGACGTCCGGGTTCGGCACCATGATCTGGCGGTCGAAGCGGCCGGGCCGCAGCAGCGCCGGGTCGAGCACGTCGGGGCGGTTGGTCGCCGCGATGATGATGACGCCCTCGTTGGCCTCGAACCCGTCCATCTCCACGAGGAGCTGGTTGAGGGTCTGCTCGCGCTCGTCGTTGCCGCCGCCGAGGCCGGCGCCGCGGTGACGGCCGACCGCGTCGATCTCGTCGATGAAGATGATGCAGGGCGCGTTCTTCTTAGCCTGCTCGAACATGTCTCGCACGCGGCTGGCGCCGACGCCCACGAACATCTCGACGAAGTCGGAGCCCGAGATGGTGAAGAACGGCACGTTGGCCTCGCCCGCGACCGCCCGGGCGATCAGGGTCTTGCCGGTGCCGGGCGGGCCGACGAGCAGCACGCCGCGCGGGATCCGGCCGCCGAGCCGCTGGAATTTTTGGGGGTCGCGCAGGAATTCCACGATCTCCTGCAGATCTTCCTTGGCCTCCTCGACGCCCGCCACGTCGTCGAACGACACGCGGCCGTGGGCCTCGTTCAGGAGCTTCGCCTTCGACTTGCCGAAGCCCATGGCGCGGCCGGCGCCCGACTGCATCTGGCGCGAGAGGAAGATCCAGGCGCCGATGAAGACGAGGATCGGCAGCCAGCTCACCAGCAACTGGATGAACCAGGGGGTGTTGTCGGACGGGGGACGGGCGGTGATCGTCACGCCCTTGCCCTGGAGCTTGGAGACCAAGCTCGGGTCGTTGGGCGCGTAGCTGGTGAAGTTGCCGCCGCCGACATAGGTGCCGGACACGTCCTGCCCGGAGATCACCACCGACTGGATCTTGCCGGAATCGGCGTCGTTCAGGAGCTGGCTGTAGGCGATCTCGCTGCCGCCGCCCCGGTGGCCGGGGTTCTGGAACAGGGTGACGAGGGCCAGCACCAGCAGGAAGATGACGACCCACAAGGCAAAGTTGCGAAAATTCGGGTTCATCGATCAATCCCTGGCGCGTGCGACCCCCAGGACGGACCCGCCACGCGGCTATTCCGATCCATCCGTGCACACTCCGCCAATGTAGGCGGGGGGCTCTCCCTTGCCAAGTAAGTCGGGAGACCCTGCGGCGAGGGCAGCACCTGCGGGTCCGTGCCGGCGCGGCGGCGCCGGGGCGAGGTTCACGCCCCCGCCCGCGTCGGCGGCGACGAGGATCCCCGCGAGGGTGCGGCGGACCGGCTCCCGGCGGCGCAGGGCCGGCAGGAGCGAATCGAGGACGAGGGCCTCGAGGCGCTCGAGGCGGCGCGGCGCCGCGCCGGCCCGGGCCAGGGCGAGATCCAGGCAGCGCAGGGCCACGGCGTCCGGCAGGGCCACCAGGGCGCGCCCGTCGAGCCGCAGGCCCGCGCCCGTCTCCGGCCCGGGTCGCAGCGCCCCGTCGAGGGCCCGCTCGGCCGCGCCCCGGAGCGCGGCCTCGTCACGGGCGGCGCGCTCGGCGAGCCGGGCGAGGCGCGCCCGGGTCAGGCCCTCGCGCTCCAGGGCCGGCCAGGCCGCGCGCAGGCGGCCGCGGGCGAAGCGCGGATCGCCGTTGGCGGGATCGCGCAGATACCCGATGCCGCGCGCCGCGCACCACGCCTCCAGGCTCGCCTTCGGCAGGTGCAGGAACGGGCGCCCGAGGGCGAGGCCGGGACCGAGGTCCCGCTCGGCGCGCATGCCGGCGAGCCCCGCGGGGCCGCTTCCGGCCGCGAGCCGGATCAGCACCGTCTCGGCCTGGTCATCCCGCGTGTGGCCCGTCAGCACGAGCCCGGCGCCGACCGCCCCGGCATGGGCGGCGAGGAGTGCGTAGCGGGCGGTGCGGGCCGCGTCCTGCAGGCCGGTGCCGGGCTTCGCGCCCGTCCAGGTCAGGGTCGCGTGGGGCAGGTCCAGCGCCCGGGCGGCGCGGCCGACGCCCTCGGCCTCCGCGCCGGATTCCGGCCGCAGGCCGTGATCGACGGTCGCCACGCGCAGGGACGCGCCGGTCGCGTCGCGCAGGCGCGCGGCGGCGTGCATCAGGGCGCTCGAATCGGGACCGCCCGAGACGGCGAGGAGAACGCCCCGCCGGCCGCGCGCGGCCCGGTCGAGCCAGGGGCGGAGGGCGCCGAGGACCGGGTCGCCCGCGGCGCCCGAGCCGCTCAGAGCGCCCGAGACGCTCAGGCGCCGCAGCGGGCGCGCTTCTGCTCGCGGGCGACGCCCTGGCGGACGCCGGTGCCGGCATTCGGGAACTTCCGGTCGAGCTCGGCCAGGGTCGCGCAGGCCTGCTCGCGGGCGCCGAGGGCGTTGAGCGTGACGCCGAGCTTCAGCATGGCGTCGGGGGCCTGGGCGGAGCGGGCGTAGTCGGTCGAGACCTTCAGGAACTGCTCGGCGGCCTCGCGGTTGCGGCCGCGGGCGAGGTAGCTCTCGCCGAGCCAGTAGGTCGCGCCGGCGACGCGGTTGTCGCGCGGGTGCGACTGGATGAACTGGCGCAGGCCCATCTCGGCCTGCTCGTACTGCTTGGCGCGGTACAGCTCGACCGCGGCGTCGAAATCGGCGGCCGGATCGCCGGTCCGGGTCGCCGCCACGCTCTCGGAGGGCCGCGCCGGGATCGCCCCGGTCCGGGCCGGCGGCCGCAGGTCCACGGGCTCGTCGTAGCCGGAGGTCCCGGCCTCCGCGTCGTCCTCGCCGGACTCGTTGAGCGCGCCCTGGGGCAGGCGCTGCGGCCGGGGCGCCGCCTCGGCGGCCTCCTCGGCCTCGCGGGGCGGCAGCGGCGCGGAGGGCTGCGTGCTGCCGAGCTGCATCGGGGCGCCCGGGGCGCCGGGGGCCTGCGACGGGTCGAAGGCGTCGCCGCGCTTCCCGGGGCGGCCGGCGCCCGGATTGCCGCCGTTGACGGGCCCCGACGGCGCGGGCGCGGCCGAGGGCTTGCCGCCCTTGCCCTCGTTCAGGCGGTACTCGACGTCCTCCTGGAACTTGCGCAGCTGCTCCTTGAGCTGGCGGTTCTCGTACTGGAGGGTCTCGATCTGTCCCGCCATCATCCGGGACTGGTTCTCGATGCGGCCGAGGCGCACCACCAGTTCCGAGGCGTCCTGCGCGGCGGCCGGGTGGCCGAGGAGCGCGGCACCGAGGGCGGTGGCGAGGGCGAGGCGGGTGCGAAGGTGGGCGGGCATGGTTCGGCTGCGGTCCGGTGTCGGCGCGAGGCCCTAACAGATGCGCCGCACCGCGGCAAAACTGCGGCGCGGAGGCGGCCGCATGCCGCCTCCGGACTCGTTCGCGCGGCGGCCTACGCGCCGGCGCCGCGGTCGAGGACGATCACCGCGCGGCGGTTCTGCGACCAGCAGGAGATGTCGTTGCACACCGCCACCGGCCGCTCCTTGCCGTACGACACGGTCCGCATCCGGCTCGCCGCGATGCCACGGGTGGCGAGGTAGTCGTTCACCGCCTGGGCCCGGCGGGCGCCGAGGGAGAAGTTGTACTCGCGGGTGCCGCGCTCGTCGGCGTGGCCCTCGATGATGAAGGTGTAGCGCGGGTAGCGCTGCAGCCACGCGGCCTGCTTGTCGAGGGTCGCGGTCGCGGTCGGCGTCAGGTCGGTGGAGTCCGACTCGAAGAAGACCCGGTCGCCGATATTGACGACGAAGTCCTGCGCGCTGCCCGGGGTGGCGGCGCCCGCCCCGAAGGCGGAGGCGTCGGCGAGGTCCTTGTCGTTGCTGCAGGCGCCCAGGCCGAGGGCGGCGACGAGCGCGAGGCCGAGGGCGGCGGCGCGGAAACGCTGGGGCATGGTCTGAAAAACTCCTCGAGCGGTGCCGAAGGCCGGCTGCTGGTCTTCGAGGCGGGTCCGCGTAATCCTCGCGCCGTTGGTAGGCGGGGTTGGTTAAGCGACGGTTCCGCCGGGCGGCGCGGGGGCGTGGTGACGGTCCGCACCGATCGACGGCGTGCGCTGACGCACCCGGACGCGCCCGGAATGCGGCGGCGGCGGGGCGGCGGGCCGCGACGCGCCATTTCGGCCGCCCCGGTTGCGGCGCTGCAACAGGCGCCGGGCCTCCGCCGGTAACGGTCGCGGGCCAGGCTTTAAGAGATCCTCAACCCTATCGGTCCCTTATCGGCGGGCCGAAGACCGGACCTCCCGCATGCGCCCCGCCCAGAGCGTCCTCATCGTCGAGGACAGCTACCTGCTCCTCGAGATCGTCGCGAGCCTGTGCGAGACGCACGGCATCCGGGTGATCGAAGCCTCGACGGGCGAGGCCGCGCTGACCGTCCTGCGCGACCGGGGCGCGGCGATCGACTGGCTGTTCACCGACATCCACCTGCCCGGACTGATCGACGGCTGGACGGTGGCCCACGCCTTCCGGGCGATCCACCCGGACCGGCCGGTGGTCTACACCTCGACGGACACGCACGGCCGCAGCGGCGTGCCGGGCAGCCTGTTCCTGCGCAAGCCCTTCCAGATGCAGGAGGTCAACCGCCTGGTCCGGATGATGGTCGAGGGCCTGGGCGAGGCCGGCTCCGAGAGCCGGCTCTGCGCGGCGGGCTGAGCACGGACCCTTCCGAGCGGGATTGTCGTCGCGCGCGCCGCGAAGCGACCCGGGACGCCGCGGCGCCCGGAGGCGGCCTCAGCCGCCCCGGAACAGCGCGACGATCTCCGGCGCGGCGAGCCACGCCTCGACCCGCGGGCAGGCGAGATCCCCGGGGGGCATCGCGTCGTAGAGGGCGAAGCTCGCCGCGACGAAGCCCGGCAGGTCGTAGAGCACCGGGAAGTCGTCGCCCCGCGGCTTGGTCTTGAACAGGTACGAGCCGGTCAGGCCGAAATGCTCGGCGATGGGCGGGTAGATCGGCCAGACCACGTCCTGGGCCAGCTCGTCGCCGAGGTAATCCTCGATCTCCACGGGCTCGGGCGTGAGCCCGTTCTCCTGCAGCAGCCGCCTCGCGATGTCGCCGAGGACGTGGACCTTGGGATGGTTCATCAGGTGCATGAAGGCGCCGCGGCGCGCCCAGCGGGTCACCTCGCGCTCCAGCCCGAAACCCAGGGCGTCGGCCGCGCCGACGAGTTCGCGCACCGCCGGGTCCCAGTGGTCGAGGTAGCCCAGGCGGGCGAACACGTCCTCGCGGAACAGGGCGGCCGTGCGGCCGGCATCGAGGCCGAGCCGGTGGGCGGTGACGACGATCGCCGAGTGGTACTGGCCCAGCGGCGACGGCGTCAGCTTCAGCGCGGCGAGGTCCGAGGCCTGCCCGACATAGACCATGTCCGGGTGGAAGGCCGAGAACACGATCGACGGGAACAGCTTGAGCCGCGGGTCGGCCGCGCGCAGAGTGGCGACGTCGCCGCCCGGGATCAGCCCGGCCGGGAAGGCCTGCGAGAAGACGTGGTCGTGGGCGCGCAGGGTCCGGATCAAGCCGTCGACATGGCCGTGGTCGCGCTTCAGCGAGCCCATGGGCAGGTAGCGGACCGGGCTCTTCGGCGCGAGCAGGCGCATGGCCCGGGCGATGCCCCGGGCCTGGCAATTGCCCAGCACCGCGATGCTCGGCCCGTCACGGGTCGTGGCGGTGCGGGCGCGGTTCCGCCATGGTGTCGCCCAGGTGGGGGCCCAACGGGTAGGCGTCCAATCGGGCGCCGAGCGGGTGAACGCGCTGCGGGCGCGCCGGGGCAGGTCGTTCAGGGCCACGTCGCGTGCCGGTGTCAGCGGACGGAACAGCGCCCCCGAGGGCCTGCCGCCGTCGTGAAGAAGAGGGTTCGAAGATGGCGTTGAATCCGTATACGGGTCTACCGGCCGAGCGATTCTGGCGCAAGGTCGTCACCAACGTGCCGCCCTTCGCGGTCAATCCGCACCCGAAGGACACGTTCGTGATCGGGCCGACCGACAAGGTCGCCACCGGCGGCTCGTGCTTCGCCCAGCGGGTGGCCGAGGCGGTGCGCGGCGCCGGGTTCAACTACTACCTGACCGAGCCGCCGACCCCCGGCATGAGCGCCGAGGAGGCCAATGCCCGCCAGTTCGGCACGTTCTCGGCGCGCTACGGCAATCTCTACTACACGCGCCAGTTCGTGCAGCTGTTCGACCGGGCCTACGGCACGTTCGAGCCGGAGCTGAAGGCGTGGCTGCGCGACGACGGCCGCTACGTCGACCCGTTCCGCCCGACCGTCGAGCCGGCGGGCTTCGCCAGCGAGGCCGAGGTGGTCGCGGCGCGCGACGCGCACCTCGCCGAGGTGCGCCGCCTGTTCGAGACGCTCGACGTGTTCGTGCTGACGCTCGGCCTCACCGAGGGCTGGCGCTGGCGGGCCGACGGCGCGGCGCTGCCGCTCGCCCCCGGCGTCGCGGGCGGCACGTTCGACCCCGCGCTCTACGAGTGCGTGAATGCCGGCGCGGGCGAGGTACTGGGCGACCTCAACGGCTTCCTCGACCGGCTCTGGAGCGTGAACCCGAAGGCGCGGGTGATCTTCACGGTCTCGCCGGTGCCGATGATCGCCACCTACATGGACCGGCACGTGATGGAGTCGAACAGCTACTCCAAGTCGGTGCTGCGGGTGGCGGCCGGCGAGGTGGTCGGCCGCGGCGACCCGCGGGCGGTCTACTTCCCCGCCTACGACATCGTCACGAGCAACGTGAATGCCGGGCGCTACTACAACGAGGACCAGCGCACCATCAACGACGCGGGCGTGCGCCACGTCATGCGCCTGTTCCTGGCGACCTTCGCCCGCGACCGGGTCTCGCCGGCGCCGACCCACGCCCCCGTCGACCTCGCGGCCGAGTTCGAGGGCAATGCCGGCGTGATCTGCGACGAGGAGGAGATCGAGCGCAGCGTGGCGTGACGGGGGGCCGAGATCGTCACCGGAGCGGCCGCGGCCATCGGGCGGCCTGCATCGTCTTCACGAGCGTAGCGAAGTGACCCAGTGTAACGCGACATCGACAGTCGTGGCGCTGCCTGGATTGCTTCGCTCCGCTCGCAAAGACGGCAGCGCTCCGAAGATCCCGCCGGGCAAACGCTCGAGCCCTTCGCGACCGTCACGGCGGCCGGGGCGATCCCGCGTTTGCCTCCAGCCCGGCCTTTCGGGCAAGCTCGGCCGCCCGGGCGCTCGCGCCTATCGGAGACGAATCCCTTGAGCCTGCCCCCGCCCCGCCGCGCCGACCACGACATCGATCCGGTCTTCGTGAAGCGGCACTCGCCCCGCGTCTTCACGGGCGAGGCCGTGCCCGAATCCGAGCTGATGCGGATGATCGAGGCGGCGCGCTGGTCGCCCTCCGCCTACAACTCGCAGCCCTGGCGCTTCCTCTACGCGCTCCGGGGCGACGCCCACTGGGACACGTTCTTCGACCTGCTGGTGCCCGGCAATCAGAAATGGGTGTCCGGCACCGGCGCGATCCTGTTCCTCGTCTCGAACGGGCTCATGAAGGTCGGCGACGAGCTGAAGCCCTCCTACAGCCACTCCTTCGACGCCGGCACCGCCTCGCTGGCCTTCCAGCTCCAGGCGATCCACCAGGGCTGGCACGCCCACGGCATGGTCGGGTTCGACCACGTCCGCGCGCCCGCGGTGCTGCGCCTGCCCGAGAATCACCGGATCGAGGCCGCCTTCGCGGTCGGCCGCAAGATCCCGGAGGCGGACCTCACCGAGGAGCAGCGGCCCCGCGAGACCCCGAACGGGCGCCGGCCGATCACCGACTTCACCATCGCGGGACCGTTCCCGCCGGCCGCCGGCTGAGACGGGCCGGAACCCGCTCGGACGACCGGGGATTGGCTCCGCATCGCGACGCCGTCGCAGGTCCGTGGGCGCAGGCCCACGGGCTCGACCCGGGCCGGCAGGGGGCCGCCGCCCCGCGCCTCCTGTCCGCCCTCCGACGCTTCGGGAGCTGGCTCATGGATCCGTCCGACACCGCCGCGTCCGACCCGTTCCGGGACGACGGGCCGTTCGACCCCGTCCCCGGGCTGCAGGCCGTCGCCGACCGCCACGGGGTCAGCCCGGACGCGGTGCGCCACCTGGTCCGGGCCCTCGAGCGCGGCCACGGCACGATGGCGCAGTTCGACCATCCCGATCTCGGCGGGATGGGGCAGTGGTTTTCCGGCGGGATGGTGATGGTCGGCCGGATGTTCGACGACGCGCTGAAGGCGCGGGTCGACGCGCTCTGCACCGAGCTGGCCGGGGCGCTCCCCGCGGGAGGCTTCTCAGAGGCCGCGCCCGCGGCGCGCCGCGGCGGCGGCGAATGGTGGCCGGCCGGCCTCGGAGATCCGGCCAGCACCGGCGCGCAGGACGGGCTGCGCTACGCCTATTTCCCGGACAGCCGGCGGCTCGCCGTCGACGCGGGGTCCGGGATCGCGCTCTACGACACCGGCGAGCACCGCATCACCGGCGTCTCCCAGGCGAACGGCAGCCTCGGCTTCACGGGACCGTCCGGGGCCGTCGCCCTCGACCGCCTGCGCCGGATCGAGGCGGAGATCGCGGCGCCGCGCCAAGCGGACCCGGCCGAGATCCCGCCGAAGGCCGCCCCCGCCGCTTCGCCGGCCGCTGCGGCTGCCCCTTCGGCGGCCCCGGACCGGTCGTCTCCGGACGCGATCCTCGCGACCATCGAGCGGCTGGCCGACCTGCACGCGCGCGGCGTGCTCACCGACGCGGAGTTCGCGACCAAGAAGACGGAGCTGCTGGCCCGACTGTGAGGGGCGCCCGGTCGCCGTACCCGCCGGCCCCGTCCCGAGGCGCGGAGGCCTCGCGGGATGCGGGCGCGGATCGGACCCTGCCGGGTCCGGACGGCCTCAGGCGATGCCGACGCGCAGCAGGTCGTGGACGTGCACGATGCCGACCGGCCGGCCGTCGGTGACGGCGAAGACCGCCGTGATCAGCCGGCGGTTCATCAGTTCCAGCGCGGCCTGAGCCAGCTTGTGGGGCTCCACGGTCACCGGGTCCCGAGTCATGACCGTCGAGACCGGCGTGTCGAGGAGGGCCGGACCCATGTGGCGGCGCAGGTCGCCGTCCGTGACGATGCCGACGAGGCGGCCAGCCGCGTCCGTGACGCCGACGCAACCGTAGCGCCGCGCCGCGATCTCGATCAGCACCTCGGACATGAGGGCGGTCTCGTGCACCAGCGGCATGTCCTGGGGCCCGTGCATCACCTGCTGCACGGTCCTGAGGCGGGCCGCGAGGGTGCCGCCCGGATGCAGGGTGTGGAAGCGCGCCGAGGTGAAGCCGCGCCGCTCCAGGAGCGCCACCGCCAGGGCGTCGCCCAGCGCCAGCTGGATCAGGCTGGAGGAGGTCGGCGCGAGGTCGTGCGGGCAGGATTCCCGCACGCGGGGCAGTTCCAGCAGCACGTCGGCGGCCTTGCCCAGGGTGCTCTCGCCGTTGCGGGTAATCGCCACCAGGGGGATCGAGAACCGGCGGCTGAAGCCGACGAGGTCGGACAGTTCCGCGGTCTCCCCCGACCACGACAGCGCGATGATGACGTCGTCCCGGGCGATCATCCCGAGGTCGCCGTGGCTCGCCTCGGTCGGGTGGACGAAGAAGGCGTGCGTGCCGGTGGAGGCCAGCGTCGCGGCGATCTTGCGCCCGACATGCCCACTCTTGCCGATGCCGCTGACGATGACGCGGCCCTTGCTCTGCAGGATGGTCTGCACCGCCTCCTCGAAGGCCGCGCCGAGCCGGCCCTGGAAGGCGGCGCTCGCCTCCTGCAGGGCCGCGATGCCCAGCTGGAGGCTGCGGATCCCGAGGTCGCGGGTGGTGGCGAGATGCGCCGACGGCGCGTCGTAGCGGTCGTCGCGCAGGGCGCTGGAGGCGGGAGCGTTCATCGTGTCCGTTCTTGACCCGTCGACCGGATCCGGCACCGGGGGCCGGAATCGGGGAGCGGCGCAGCGAGGCGTCTCCGGCGACGCTAGGCAGCCGTCGTGGTTGAAATGTGACGCGGGGACGACGCAGCGCCGCACGCCGGTTGAAGGCGCGGCCGCCGGGGTCCATGCTCCCGGCACGCCACCCCGCGCCGTCCCGCGCCGCGGGCCCCAGGAGGGCAAGAGCCCCATGACCATCCGCTTCCCCGACCCCGATCCCGCGATCCTCGCCCGCCGCGAGGCGATCCTGGCCGGCCTCGCGCCCCTGGTCGCGCCGGAGGCGCTGGTGGTCAGCGAGGACGAGCGCCGGGCCTTCGAGACCGACGGGCTCACCGCCTACCGGCAGATGCCGCTCGCCGTGGTGCTGCCCTCCACCACCGCGGAGGTCGCCGCCGTGATGGCCTACTGCCACGCCAACGGCGTGCGGGTCGTGCCCCGGGGCGCCGGCACGTCGCTCGCGGGCGGCGCCATCGCGCAGGCCGACGCGATCATCCTTGGCGTCGGCAAGATGACCCAGGTCCTCGACATGGACTTCGCCAACCGCACCGCCCGGGTGCAGAGCGGCATCACCAATCTGGCGATCTCCGGGGCGGTCAGCCACGAGGGCTTCTTCTACGCCCCCGACCCGTCGAGCCAGCTCGCCTGCACGATCGCCGGCAACATCGCGATGAATTCGGGCGGCGCGCACTGCCTGAAATACGGCGTGACCACCAACAACCTGCTCGGCGTTACCCTGGTGCTCAACGACGGCACCGTGGTGGAGATCGGCGGCCAGCACCTCGACAGCGGCGGCTACGACCTGCTCGGCCTCGTCTGCGGCTCGGAGGGGCAGCTCGGCATCGTCACCGAGGCGACCGTGCGGATCCTGCGCGCCGCCGAGGGCGCGCGCCCGGTGCTGGTCGGCTTCTCGAAGGTCGAGGATGCGGGCGACTGCGTCGCGGCGATCATCGCGGCCGGGATCATCCCGGTGGCGATCGAGTACATGGACCGCGAGGCGATCCTCATCACCGAGGACTTCGCCCAGGCCGGCTACCCGCGCGATGCCGAGGCGATGCTGATCATCGAGGTCGAGGGCTCGGACGCCGAGTGCGACGCGATGCTGGCGCGGATCGAGACGATCGCCAAGGATTTCCGCCCGACCAGCGTGCGCGTCTCGCGCTCGGAGGCGGAATCGGCCGCGATCTGGAAGGGCCGCAAGTCGGCCTTCGGGGCGACCGGCCGGATCTCCGACTACATCTGCATGGACGGGACGATCCCCACCGGCCAGCTCGGGCCGGTGCTGGAGCGGATCGGCGCCATCTGCGCCGAGAAGGGCCTGCGCGTCGCCAACGTGTTCCACGCGGGCGACGGCAACCTGCACCCCCTGATCCTGTTCGACATCAACACGCCCGGCGAATTGCAGAAGGCCGAGGCCGCGGGCGACGAGATCCTGAAGCTCTGCGTCGAGGTCGGCGGCTGCCTCACCGGCGAGCACGGGGTCGGCATCGAGAAGCGCGAGCTGATGCGCTTCCAGTACGACCAGGTCGATCTCGAGCAGCAGATGCGGGTCAAGGCGGTGTTCGATCCGGACTGGATGCTGAACCCCGCCAAGGTGTTCCCGCTGGACGGGCGCCTCGCGGCCTGAGCCGCGCCGCGCGAGGGGTCCGGCCGAGAGCTTGGCCGAGAGCCCGGCCAAGAGGTCTGGCGAACAAGCCCGGACCGGTGCGGGCGCGATCGTCTCCGATCGCCCGCCCCCGTCCGGGCCTCGCGGCCGCGCTCAGGCGGCCTCGACCTTGCGGCTCGCCCGGGTCTTGGTCGCGGCGGTCTTGCGGCGACCGGAGGCAGGGGCGGAGGCGGCAGCCTCCTCCTCGACGGGGGCGGCGGCCTTGTCGCCCGACGGGGACCGGCCCGGCTGGCCGAGGCCGAGGCTCTTGGCGAGGGCCGAGCGCTGCGCCGAGTAGTTCGCCGAGGTGGTCGGGTAATCGGCCGGCAGGCCGTAGCGCTCGCGGTAGGTCTGCGGATCGAGACCGTGCTTGGTCAGGTGACGCTTCAGCGTCTTGTACGACTTCCCGTCGATGAAGCTGACCAGCCCGTCGGGACGGATCGACTTGCGGATCTGGGCGGGCGTCGGCCGCTCGACGCTCTCGGTCGCCGGAGCGACGGGGCCGGCCCCGATCGTGTTCAGCGCCTCGTGGATGCTCGCGATCAGGGCCGGCAATTCGGCCGAGGGCAGCGAGTTGTTGGAAACGTAGGCCGCGACGACGTCCACGGTCCGCTCGATGAAATCCAATTGCGATGTCGGCGCAGCTTCTGACATTCTCTCGTTCCTCGGCACAAATGCCTGATGGGATCCCCACTTTTCGCGAGTTAAGTCAGCGTCCGAAAAATGCAAGCCGCGCCATACAATTATCTGTGATGAGACCGAAGTCTAACTCTGCATCACGCGGCGAGGCTTACAGGGTATGGTTGCATTGGCGGCACTTAAGGGACACTTCTGAGACGCTTTATCGGTGTCCGCCCGGCGAATTCTAGTCGCTTCCTCGAAGCGGGTTTTCGCAGCCGGCAGAGACCTTTACCCCCGGGTCAGGGGCCGGCTCTAGACGGTCGTATACGATTGCCGCCCGGTCGTGCGGGCACAATGCGCAATCTTCGTACAGTTGTGCGAGCGCGGGGCGAGGCCCTGCGTCATTTTTGCAACCCGCGCGGCCTCAGGCGAAAGTCTTGCGCGGATCGAAGGCGTCCCGCACGGCCTCGCCGGCGAAGACGAGCAGGCTCAACATCACGGCGATGACCAGGAAACCGGTCAATCCGAGCCACGGCGCGGTCAGATTGTCCTTGCCCTGAGCGAGAAGCTCTCCGAGGGACGGCGAGCCCGGCGGCAGGCCGAAGCCGAGGAAGTCGAGCGAGGTCAGGGTGGTGATCGAGCCGTTCAGGATGAACGGCAGGAAGGTCAGCGTCGCCACCATGGCGTTCGGCAGCAGGTGGACCGTCATGATCCGGATATTCGACAGCCCCAGCGCCCGGGCGGCCCGGACATACTCGAAGTTCCGCGCCCGCAGGAACTCGGCGCGCACCACGCTCACCAGCGCGACCCAGGAGAACAGCAGCATGATCCCGAGCAGGACGAAGAAGCCCGGGGCGATGAAGGCCGAGATGATGATGATCAGGTAGAGGGTCGGGATGCCGCCCCAGACCTCGATGAAGCGCTGGAAGGCGAGATCGACCCAGCCGCCGAAATAGCCCTGCACGGCCCCCGCGATGACCCCGATCACCGACGAGACCGCGGCCAGGATCAGACCGAACAGGACCGAGATGCGGAAGCCGTAGATCACCCGCGCCAGCACGTCCCGCGTGGTGTTGTCGGTGCCGAGCCAGTGCTGGGGAATGTCCGCGCAGGTCGAGCCGCCGAGCTTCTCGGCGACGGGCTTGCACTGCGCGTCCGTGAGCATCCAGGTCGGCGGCGACGGCGACGGCGTCGGCAGGTCCTCGTTGATCGTGTCGTACGCGTACGGGATCGGCGGCCACAGTGCCCAGCCGTTCGCCGCGATCTCCCGGCGGATCTCGGGGGAGCGGTAGTCGGTCGTGGCGAGGAAGCCGCCGAACTTCTCCTCCGGATAGTCGACCAGGACCGGGACCAGCCACTCGCCCTTGTAGGACATCACGATCGGGCGGTCGTTGGCGATGAACTCCGCGAACAGGCTGAGCACGAACAGGACCGTGAAGATCACGAACGACCCGTAGCCGAGCCGATTGCGGCGGAAATTGTCGAGACGGCGCCGGTTGAGCGGCGACAGCCGGGCGCGCCGGCCGGCGGCCCCGGGCAGGACCGGCGGCGGCGCGCCCTCGTCCGGCCGCAGGACCAGCGGCTGGGCACCGGGCATCGGCGCGGGCACGACCTCGCTGTCGCCGGGACGCGTGACCTCGTTCATCCGTGCTGCCTCCCGGGCCGCGTCGCGCGCGCGCCGGCCGCCCCGATATCCGGGCGGCCCCGCGACCGGTCGGCCGCGGGACGGAGGCCGGTAACGCTCAGCCGTCGAGCCGGGTCGCGGTGCCGTCGATCTCGGTGGGACGCAGGTTGCCGCTGCGCTCCAGCCAGCGGCGCAGCAGACGGACGTTGCGGCGATTGGCCTTGAAGGCGGCGTCGAACAGGTCGCCCGCCACCGGCACGGCGCCGATCAGCCCGTCGAAGGCCACGTTCAGGCCCATCCGGGCCACCAGCCAGCGCGGCGCCCCGAGGCGCTTCGCCTCGTAGACGATGAAGGACGAGATCACCATGCCGGCCAGGTCGCCGATCACCGGCACGAGGCCGATCAGCGCGTCGAACCCGACCCGCCGGTTGATGCCCGGGATGACGAAGGCGGTGTCCATCAGGTGGGCCAGCGTCTCCAGCCGGGCGAGGCTCGCCTCCCGGCCGAGATCCGCCGACAGGTAGGGGGGCCGGGGGCCGGCGCGGGTCTCGCCTCCGGGGAAGGTCTCGGCACGGGCGAAACGCCCGGCCTGGGCAGCCTGGGTGAAGTCCATGGTCGGGATCCGTCGGGAAGCCATCGTCCCCAACGATGTGGCCCCCCGCCCGGATCCCCGCAAGGACGGTGCCCGCTCGGCGCGCGCGGTCCGCCGTGATGCCCGCCGTGATGCCCGTCCTGCTGCCCGTCATGCCGTCCCTCGAGCCGACCCTCATGCCCCGGCCCCCGGGAGCCCGCGCATGCGGTCGAGCGCCGCATCCAGGGTCGCGTCGTCCTTTGCGAAGCAGAGCCGGACGAGGCCGCGCACGGAGGCGTCCGGGTAGAAGGCGCTCACGGGGATCGCCGCGACGCCGTGACGGGTGACCAGGGCCTCGCAGAAGGCCACGTCGTCGGCGTGGCCGCGGGCGGCGATGTCGATGTTGAGGAACCACGTGGCCCGGGCCGGCAGCACGGTGAAGCCGAGGCCGCGCAGGCCGTCTGCGAGCCGGTCGCGGGACCGGGCGTAGCCGGCCCGCATCGCCTCGAACCACGGGGCCGGCTTGCCCAGCCCGTAGGCCACCGCCTCTTGGAGGTTCGGGGGCGTGGTGAAGGTCAGGAACTGGTGCGCCTTGGCGAGCCCGCGCATCAGCCGGGCATCGGCCATCACGAAGCCGACCTTCCAGCCGGTGAGGGAGAAGATCTTGCCGGCCGAGCCGATCTTGACGGTCCGCTCCCGCATCCCGGGCAGCGCCATTAGCGGCCGGTGGCGCGCGCCGTCGAACACCACGTGCTCCCAGACCTCGTCGCAGAGGGCGGTCACGTCGAAGCGCTGGCAGTAGCGGGCGAGCAGGTCGAGGTCCTCGGGCGCGAACAGGGTGGCGCTCGGGTTGAGGGGGTTGTTCAGCACCACGACCCGGGTCCGCGCCCCGAAAGCCTCCGCGAGCGCGGCCTCGTCGAGGCGGAAGTCCGGGGGCCGGAGCGCCACGATCCGCGGCACGCCGCCCGCCCGCCGGACCAGGGGCAGGTAGGCGTCGTACATGGGCGCGAACAGCACGACCTCGTCGCCGGGCTCGATCAGCGCCAGGAGCGCGCCGGCCAGGGCCTCGGTCGCCCCGGAGGTGACCATCACCTCGGTCTCCGGGTCGAGGACGAGGCCCTGGTGCTGCGCGTAATGGGCGGCGACCGCCTCGCGCAGGGCCGGCAGGCCCATCATCGGCGGGTACTGGTTCCAGCCGTCCAGGAGCGCCCGCGCGCCCCGCTCGCGGACATCCGCCGGCCCGGCATCGTCCGGGAATCCCTGGCCGAGATTGATCGCACCGTGGACCCGCGCGAGACGCGACATGGTCTCGAACACGGTCGTGGGCAGCACGTCGAAGACGGGGTTGATGACGGCGGACCTCATGCGGCGCGGCACACGGTACGGCACGCGGCGCCGGGCATCGAGAGAGTCGGCATGGCGGGTCTCGGCATCGCCGGCCTGTAACATGGCCGTCGCGCGTTGCGGAATGTGCGCGGTCGCACAGACCCGGTCTCCGGCGCGCCGAGGCCTACTGACGAATGTTGACATTCATCACCCGTCTCTTAGGTTTGGATCACGGCCGGAGCGGCGCACACGCCGACGGAGCTTCGCCCCCTCGCTCCGTCAGCGGGGCGCCGCTCCGGTCCCCAGAAGGGCCATCGACTTGCGGGTCGGTGGCCCTTTCGGCATGTCCGGACGCGGCCGCACCCGCTCACGCCCCGCTCGCTGGGTCGGCCACCGGATACGACGATGCGGCCCTCCTCACGCGCGTTCCTCGGCTGCCTGGTGCTGGCGCTGCTGATCGGCGGCCTCGGACTCGGCCTGCGCCGCGCCGTGGCCGTTACCCCGGTCGATCCCGCGTTCCGGGCGGTGCTGCGCGCTTATGCGGTACCGGACGCGTCCGGCGGGCCCCAGCAACACGAGTGAAACGTCGCCGCCCTAGTGACGGCGCATTGGCCGGGCACCGGTGGAGGGCGCCGCGAGGTGCGCGAGCGGCGCGGCCGCGGGTGTCCATGACGCCGCGGTAAGGAGCCGTTCGGGGCCCGGACAGCTTTATGGGCTTACGCTCCCGTACACGGGATCGGAGCCGTCGGGTCCCGCGGGACCGGGCGGCTTCAGGACGGGCTTCCGGGACGCGGCGTTCCGGGGGCGGCATGGGGGCTTGGACAGCGAGGGATAGGGTGCCGCCGGTCGCACAGACGACCGTCCTGTGCTCTAGTCAGGCATGAACGAGAGTTCACCGATCCGGACCGACACGGCCCGCGCCTACCAGCCCGGCGAGGCGCCCGCGCGCGAGGTCCGGACGCGGCGCTTCCGCCCGATCCGCTGGCTCGTGATCCTGGTGCTGCTCGCCGGCGCCGGGGCGATCGGCCACCGCTGGTACGAGGCCCGCACCGGCAAGGGCGCCGAGCCCGCGACGGCGCATCACACCGGCGGCCACGGCGGCCGGCGCGGCGGGGCCGACATGCCGCAGGCGGTGGGCATCGCCAGCGCCACGACCGGCGACATGCCGGTGGTGCTGCAGGGCCTCGGTACCGTGACGCCGCTCGCCACCGTGACGGTGAAGTCGCAGATCAGCGGCTACCTCACGCAGGTGCAGTTCCGGGAGGGCCAGAACGTGAAGGCGGGCGACGAGCTCGCCCGGATCGATTCCCGCCCCTACGAGGCGCTGCTCGCGCAGTACCAGGGCCAGCTCGCCCGCGACCAGGCGCTGCTCCAGAACTCGAAGCTCGACCTGCAGCGCTACCAGACGCTGAACCGGCAGGACTCGATCTCGAAGCAGAACGTCGACACGCAGGCCGCCCTGGTGAAGCAGAACGAGGGCACGGTCGCGGCCGACCAGGCGCTCGTCGACCAGCAGAAGCTCAACATCGCCTACACGCACATCGTCTCGCCGGTGGACGGCCGCGTCGGCCTGCGCCAAGTCGACCAGGGCAACTACATCTCGGCCGCCTCCACGGCGATCGTGGTGGTGACCCAGCTCCACCCGATCTCGGTGGTGTTCACCCTTCCGGAGGACGACGTGTCGCGGGTGATGCGGCAGGTGCGGGCGGGCACGAAGCTCACCGTGCGGGCCTACGACCGCGGCGACGCCCACGAGATCGCCACCGGCCGCCTCGACACGGTCGACAACCAGATCGACACGACCACCGGCACGGTGAAGCTGCGCGCGCTGTTCGACAATTCCGACGAGGAGCTGTTCCCGAACCAGTTCGTCAACGCCAAGCTGACCGTCGACACGGTGCGGGGCGCGACGCTCGTGCCGAATTCCAGCCTGCTCCAGGGCACGCCCGGCACCTACGTCTACCTGATGGACGGGGACAGCAAGGTTACGGTCCGGCCGATCAAGACCGGCGAGACTGACGGGACCCACACGGTAGTGGTCTCCGGGCTGAACCCGGGCGACCGCGTCGTCACGGACGGCACCGACCGGCTGAAGGACGGCGCGCCGGTGCGCATCACCGAGGGCGCGCCGGCGGCCGCGGGCGACGGCAAGGCCGCGGCGGCGAAGCAGGACGGCAAAGCTGACGGCAAGGGGGAGGTGAAGCCCGGCGCGCCCGCCGACGCGGCGGCGGATTCCCAAGGGACAGCGGAGGGCGGTCGTCGGCACCGGCGCCGTCAGGCGCAGTGAGGACGGCTCTGGCGCGACGCTCCCTCTCCCCCCTCCGCGGGGGAAGGGATAACGGGAGCGCGTCATGAACCCGTCCCGCCTGTTCATCCTGCGGCCGGTGGCCACGACGCTGCTGATGCTGGCGATCCTGATCGTCGGCGGCGTGTCGTACCTGAACCTGCCGGTCTCGGCGCTGCCGGCGGTCGATTACCCGACGATCCAGGTCCAGACCTTCTATCCCGGCGCCAGCCCCGAGGTGATGACCTCCTCGGTGACGGCGCCGCTGGAGCGGCAGTTCGGCCAGCTCGCCAACCTCAACCAGATGACCTCGCAATCCTCCGCGGGCGCCTCGGTCATCACCCTGCAGTTCAGCCTGGACCTGCCGCTGGACATCGCCGAGCAGCAGGTCCAGGCGGCGATCAACGCCGCCGGCAACCTCCTGCCCTCCGACCTGCCGGCGCCGCCGATCTACGCCAAGGTCAACCCGGCCGACGCGCCGGTCCTGACGCTGGCGCTCACCTCCAAGACCCTGCCGCTCACCCAGGTGCGCGACCTCGCCGAGTCGCGCCTCGCGCAGAAGATCAGCCAGGTGGCGGGCGTCGGCCTCGTGAGCATCTCGGGCGGCCAGCGCCCGGCCGTGCGGGTGCGGTTCAACGCGCGGGCGCTCGCCGCCTACGGGCTCAACATCGACGACCTGCGCACCACCATCACCAACCTCAACGTCAACACGCCGAAGGGCACGATCGACGGGCCGAAGCAGTCCTACGCGATCAACGCCAACGACCAGATCCGCGACCCGAAGGCCTACGACGCGGCGATCATCGCCTACCGCAACGGCGCCCCGGTGATGCTCTCGGAGGTCGCCGACGTGGTCGAGGGGCCGGAGAACACCAAGCTCGGCGCCTGGGCGGACGCGACGCCGGCGGTGATTCTGAACATCCAGCGCCAGCCCGGCGCCAACGTCATCGCGACCGTCGACAAGATCAAGTCGCTGCTGCCGCAGCTCCAGGCGAGCCTGCCGGCCGCCGTCGCGGTTGCGCCGCTCACCGACCGGACCACCACGATCCGCGCCTCCGTGGAGGACGTGCAGTTCGAGCTCGGCCTCGCCATCGCGCTGGTCGTCTTGGTGATCTTCCTGTTCCTGCGCAGCCTGTCGGCGACCCTGATCCCGAGCCTGTCGGTGCCGCTGTCGCTGGTCGGCGCCCTGTCGGTCATGGACTTGTACGGCTTCTCCCTCGACAACCTGTCGCTGATGGCGCTCACCATCGCCACCGGCTTCGTGGTCGACGACGCCATCGTGGTGATCGAGAACATCGCCCGGCACGTGGAGGCGGGCGACTCGCCCCTGGAGGCGGCGCTCAAGGGCTCCCGCGAGATCGGCTTCACCATCATCTCGCTGACCGTCTCGCTGATCGCCGTGCTGATCCCGCTCCTGTTCATGGGCGACGTGGTCGGGCGGCTGTTCCACGAATTCGCCATCACGCTGGCGGCCACGATCATTATCTCGGCGGTGGTCTCGCTGACGCTGGTGCCGATGCTGTGCGCGCGGCTCCTGAAGCACGTCCCGGAAGCCGGTCACCGCCGCCGCGAGGGCGTCCTCTCACGCCTGGGCCGGCGCGCCGTCGACGGCACGATCGAGTCCTACGGCCGCTCCCTGCGGGTCGTCCTGAACCACCAGGGCCTGACGCTGCTGGTGGCGCTCGGCACGCTCGGGCTCACAATCTACCTGTTCGCGGTGATCCCGAAGGGCTTCTTCCCCGTGCAGGACACGGGCGTCATCCAGGGCATCACCCAGGCCGACCAGTCGGTCTCCTACGCCGCCATGGCCGAGCGCCAGCAGCGGATGGCCGAGATCGTCCTCAAGGACCCGGACGTGGCGAGCCTGTCGTCGTTCATCGGGGTCGACGGCCAGAACGTCACGCTCAATTCCGGCCGGATGCTGATCAACCTGAAGCCCCGGGACGCGCGCACCGCGACGGCCAGCGCGATCATCCGGCGGATCTCGGCGGCGGCGGCCAACCAGCCCGGCATGCGGCTCTACATGCAGCCGGTCCAGGACCTGACCATCGACACGGCGGTCTCGGCGACCCAGTACCAGGTGATCCTCGAGAGCCCGAACATCGACGATTTCGAGACCTGGGTGCCGCGCTTCACCGAGGCGCTGGCGAAGTCGCCCGTGGTCACCGACGTGGCGAGCGACCACCAGGGCCAGGGGCTCGCCGCCTACGTGACCATCGACCGGCCCACCGCCGGCCGCTACGGCATCACCCCGGCGACGATCGACAACGCCCTCTACGACGCCTTCGGCCAGCGGATCATCTCGACGATCTTCACCCAGTCCAACCAGTACCGGGTGATCCTGGAGGCCGACCCGAAGCTGCACACGACGCTCCGCAGCCTCGACGCGATCTACCTGCCCTCCTCCACGGCGACCAACGGACAGGTGCCGCTCTCGGCGGTCGCGCGGATCAGCGAGCGACGGGCACCGCTGCTGATCTCCCATCTCGGCCAGTTCCCGGCCACCACCGTGTCGTTCAACCTCGCCCCCGGCGCGGCGCTGGGGCAGGCGGTCGAGGCGATCGACACGGTGAAGGCCGAGATCGGCCTGCCGCCCTCGTTCCGGGTGGTGCCGCAGGGCTCGGTCTTCGCCTTCCAGTCGGCGCTCGGCAACGAGCTGTTCCTGGTCCTAGCGGCGATCGTGACCGTCTACATCGTGCTGGGCGTGCTCTACGAGAGCTTCATCCACCCGATCACGATCCTGTCGACCCTGCCATCGGCGGGGATCGGGGCGCTGCTCGGCCTGATGCTGTTCGGCCTGTCGCTCGACATCATCGCGGTGATCGGCATCGTGCTGCTGATCGGCATCGTGAAGAAGAACGCCATCATGATGATCGACTTCGCGCTCCAGGCGGAGCGCGAGGACGGGCTCGAGCCCCGCGAGGCGATCTTCCAGGCCTGCCTGCTGCGCTTCCGGCCGATCCTGATGACGACGCTGGCGGCGCTCTTCGCGGCGGTGCCGCTGATCCTCGGCACCGGCGTCGGCTCCGAGCTGCGCCAGCCGCTCGGCATCTGCATCGCGGGCGGCCTGATCGTCAGCCAGGTGCTGACGCTGTTCACCACGCCGGTGATCTACCTGGCCTTCGACCGGCTGGAGCGGCGGATCTCGGGGCGGCGGGGGCCGGATCTCGCGCCCGGCGAGGCGCTGCCGTGAACATCTCCGAGCCGTTCATCCGGCGGCCGGTGGCGACCACGCTGCTCACGATCGGCGTGCTGCTCGCCGGGCTGTTCGCCTTCCTGAAGCTGCCGGTGGCGCCGCTGCCGCAGATCGACTTCCCGGTGATCCTCGTCCAGGCCCAGATGGCCGGCGCCTCGCCCGACACCATGGCCACCACCGTGGCGGCGCCCCTGGAGCGGCGGCTCGGCGCCATCGCGGACGTCAACGAGATGACGTCCACGAACTCCCTCGGCTCGACCCGGATCGTGCTGCTGTTCGGCCTCAACCGCGACATCGACGGCGCGGCCCGCGACGTCCAGGCCGCCATCAACGCGGCGCGCGCCGACCTGCCCGCGTCGCTCCGGCAGAACCCGACCTACCGGAAGTTCAACCCCGCCGACACGCCGATCATCATCCTCGGCATGACCTCGGAGACGCTGACCCGCGGCCAGGTCTACGATTCCGCCGCCACCGTAGTGCAGCAGAAGCTGTCGCAGCTGCCGGGCGTCGGCAACGTCGATATCGGCGGCTCGTCCCTGCCGGCGGTGCGGGTCGAGCTCGATCCCACGGCCCTGTTCAACTACGGCATCGGGCTCGAGGGCATCCGGGCCGCGCTCGCCTCCGCGAACGCGAACTCGCCCAAGGGCGAGATCGACGCGGGCGACCGCCGCTACCAGCTCTACGCCAACGACCAGGGCCGCAAGGCCGCCGATTACCGCGACATCATCGTGGCCTACCGCAACGGCGCCGCGGTGAAGCTCACCGATGTCGGGCAGGTGCTCGACGGGGTCGAGGACAAGCGCAACCTCGGCATCGTCAACGGCAAGCCGGGCGTGCTGCTGTTCGTCTACAAGCAGCCTGGCGCCAACGTGGTCGAGACCATCAACGCCGTGAAGGAGGCGCTGCCGCAGATCACCGCCTCCCTGCCCGGCGGCATCGACATCAAGCTCACCGGCGATCGCAGCGCCACGATCCGCGCCTCCCTCGCGGCCACCGAGGAGACGCTGCTGGTGGCGGTCGGCCTCGTCATCCTGGTGGTGTACGGCTTCCTGCGCTCCTGGCGGGCCACGCTGATCCCGGCGGTCGCCGTGCCGATCTCGATCGTCGGCACCTTCTCAGCGATGTATCTGCTCGGCTACTCGCTCAACATCCTGTCGCTGACCGCGCTGATCATCGGCACCGGCTTCGTGGTCGACGACGCCATCGTGGTGCTGGAGAACGTCCAGCGGCACATCGAGGAGGGCAAGCCCCGGCTCCAGGCGGCGCTGATCGGCGCGCGGGAGGTCGGGTTCACGGTGATCTCGATGAGCCTGTCACTCATCGCGGTGTTCCTGCCGATCCTGCTGATGGGCGGCCTCGTCGGCCGCATCTTCCAGGAATTTTCGGTGACCCTGTCGCTGTCGATCCTGATTTCCTTGGTGCTCTCGCTCACGACCACGCCGATGATGTGTGCCCGGCTGCTCCGGGCCGAAGGGCATGGTCCCAATGGCGAACCGCCGGCCGGCCGCCGGCCGAACCTGCTGATCCGGATTTTGGAGGGCGGCTTCGCCCGGCTGCTCGGGGCCTACGCGCGGACGCTAGAGGTGGCGCTCGCCCATCCGCGCCTCGTCCTGCTGAGCCTGCTCGCCACGGTCGGGCTCAACGTCTACCTCTACATCATCGTCCCGAAGGGCTTCTTCCCCGAGCAGGATACCGGGCAGATGATGGGCGGCATCCAGGCCGACCAGCGCATCTCGTTCCAGTCGATGGAGAAGAAGCTCACGCAGGCGACCGCGATCGTCGGGGCGGATCCGGCGGTCGAGAGCGTCGTCGGCTTCACGGGCGGCCGCGGCACCAACTCGGCCAACGTCTTCGTCGGCCTGAAGCCGCTCAACGAGCGGGCGCCGATCTCGGCCGTGATGGCGCGGCTGCGGCCGAAGCTCGCGCAGGTCGCGGGCGCGCGCCTCTACGTCTTCCCCCGCCAGGACCTGCAGATGGGCGGCCGCCAGAGCTTCGCCCAGTACCAGTACACCCTCCAGGGCGACACGGCCGAGGAGCTGTTCGCCGCCGCCCCGAAGCTGGTGGCGGCCCTGCAGAAGGACCCGACCTTCGCGGACGTGACCTCGGACCAGCAGGAGGGCGGGCTGGAGAGCCGGGTCGTGATCGACCGGGCGACCGCGTTCCGCTACGGCATCACGCCGAACAAGATCGACAACACCCTCTACGACGCCTTCGGCCAGCGCCAGGTCTCGACGATCTACAACCCGCTGAACCAGTACCACGTCGTGATGGAGATCGCGCCGCGCTACCTGGAGACGCCGGAGACGCTCAAGCAGATCTACGTCTCGACCTCGGGCGGCAACGCGCCGGGCTCGGCCACCACCAACGCGGTCGCCGGCACGGTGGCGGCGGGTGGGACCGTCAACACCAACGCGGCGACCGGCACCAGCAGCCCGGGCAGCGGGTCGTCGGCGAGCGCCGCGACCGGCGTCGCCACGGGCTCCGGCGCCGTCGGCGGCTCGGGCACCGCGGGCGCCGTCGCGGCGGCGGCCGCCGCCGCTTCCGCCAGCACGGCCGACACTGCCTCGAACGCCGCCGCCATCGCGTCCGACTCGGCCCGCAACGCCTCCGCCAACGCCATCGCGGCGAGCAAGGGCGGCGCCTCGTCGAGCGCGCCGGTCTCGGCCGCCAAGGAGACGATGGTGCCGCTCTCGGCCTTCGCGCGGATCGAGCCCGGCAGTGCCCCCGTGCAGGTGAGCCACCAGGGCCTGTTCGTGGCGACCACGATCTCGTTCAACCTCGCCCCGGGCAAGAGCCTGTCGGACGCCACGGACGCCATCGACCGGGCCATGGCCTCCCTGCAGCTGCCCGCCACGATCCACGGCGAGTATGCCGGCGCGGCCAAGAACTACGTCGCCTCCGCGTCGCGGCAGCCGCTGCTGATCCTGGCGGCGATCCTGGCGGTCTACGCGGTGCTGGGGATCCTCTACGAGAGCTTCGTGCACCCGCTGACGATCCTCTCGACCCTGCCCTCGGCCGGCGTCGGCGCGGTGCTGGCCCTGCTGGTGACGGGCACCGACTTCACCATCATCGCGCTGATCGCGGTGTTCCTGCTCATCGGCATCGTGAAGAAGAACGCGATCATGATGATCGACGTGGCGATCGACGCGGAGCGGACCCGGGCCGCGAATCCCGTGGACGCGATCCGCGAGGCCTGTCTCCTGCGCTTCCGGCCGATCATGATGACGACGCTGGCCGCCATGCTCGGCGCCGTGCCGCTGATCCTGGCCAACGGCGAGGGCGCGGAGCTGCGCCGCCCGCTGGGCATCGCCATCGTCGGCGGGCTGATTGTGAGCCAGATCCTGACCCTCTACACCACCCCCGTCGTCTACCTCACCCTCGATCGCCTCCGGCACAGGGTGCTCAACCGGCGCAGGCGCGGCGGGCGGAGCGGAGAAGCGGCGCTGCCGGCCGGAGAGTGATGGTTAAGGTTTCACGTGAAACAGCGGCGGCCGCGATCGCGCGCGGGGGTTCCTCCAACCCACCTCCTCATCCTGAGGTGCTGCACAGCAGCCTCGAAGGAGGGCTCCAGCCAGGCGCGCGCTTCCTGGAGGGCTCCTTCGAGGCCTCCGCTACGCTCCGGCACCTCAGGATGAGGTTCAGGGTGGAAGGTGCGCTTTTTACCCATCAACGGCTCCGCACCCTCGCATCCCTGCTCCTCGCCGCCCCGCTCCTCGCCGGCTGCGTGGTCGGCCCGGACTACACCCGACCCTCCGTGGAGACGCCGCTGGCCTACAAGCAGGGCGGTGTCCGGGAGGACAGCCCGGCCTACGTCGCGGCGCGGAAGAAGGGCTGGCGCGAGGCCCGGCCGAGCGACGCGGTCGAGCGCGGCGACTGGTGGCGGGTGTTCAAGGACCCGACCCTCGACCGGCTGATCCGCCTCGTCGACGTCGACAACCAGTCCCTCCGGCAGGCGGTGGCGAATTACCGGCAGGCGCGGGCGCTCGTCGCCTCCGCGCAGGCGGCCCTGTACCCGACGGTGATCGGCGCGCCGAGCATCACCCGGACCGGCAGCGGCACCACCACGCGCACCAACGTGGCGCTGCTGGGCCAGGCGAGCTGGGAGCTCGACCTGTTCGGCGGCACGCGCCGCACCATCGAGAGCGAGGCGGCCCTGGCGCAGTCCGACGCCGCCACGATCGCGCTGACCCGCCTGAGCATCCAGGCGGAGATCGCGGCCGACTACCTGACGGTGCGCTACGCCGATTCCCTCGAGAAGGTGCTCGATGAGAACGTCGAGAACTTCAAGAGGACCCTGGCGATCACCGAGAACCAGTACGCCGCCGGGGTCGCGGCGCGCTCCGACGTGATCACCGCGCAGACCCAGGTCCAGACCATCCAGGCCCAGGCCATCGCGGTGCGCCTGACCCGGGTGCAGTTCGTCAACGCTATCGCCACCCTGATCGGGCGCCCGCCCTCCGAGGTGTCGATCCCGGTATCCGGCATCGGGCGCAGCCCGCCGGGCGTGCCGGTGGGCATCCCCGGCGACCTGCTGGAGCGGCGGCCCGACGTCGCCCAGGCCGAGCGCCTCGTCCAGGCGCAGAGCGAGCGCATCGGCGTGGCGGTGGCGGCCTTCTTCCCGACCGTGACGATCTCGGCCCAGGGCGGCATCTCGGGGGCGACCCGCAACGGCCTGCTCTCGGCGGCCAACCAGGTCTGGTCGGTGGCGGCCTCCGGCAGCGAGGTGCTGTTCGACGGCGGCGCCCGCACCGCGGCACTGCGCTCGGCCGAGGCCGGCTACGACGCGGCGGTGGCCAATTACCGGCAGGTGGTGCTGGCCGCCTTCGCGGAGGTCGAGAACCAGATGGCGGCTTTGCGCATCCTCGGCCAGCAGCAGGGGGCGCAGGACACCGCCGTGGACCTGTCGCGCAGGGCCGTGGAGATCACCCTCAACGAATACCGGGCCGGCACCCAGAACTTTACAACGGTGGTGACCGCGCAGAACCTGCTCGTGAACAACGAGGTCAACGCCCTTCAGGTGCGACTGAACCGCTTCACTGCGGCGGTCACGCTGATCCGGGCGCTCGGCGGCGGCTGGGACGTGCGCGCCCTGCCGAGCGATTCCGAGCTGAAGGGCCCGAGCCTGCCGATCGACCGGGGCGGCCAGGCGGTCCGCCCCGACGAGTAGCGGCCGCCGGGCCGAGCGCCCGCGCGGGACCTTCAGGCCGCCGCCGCGTGCCCCCCGCAGAGCTGGACCTCGACGGTGACGTGGCTCAGGCCCTTCACCCCGGCGAGGCGCGCCTTGTAGTGGGCGGGCGGTTGCGGATCGTCGCTGACGAGGGCGATCACGGCGGCCCGGTGGCCCGGCCCGATCTGCCAGAGATGCAGGTCGCTGACCCGGTCGCCGCCGATCTCCAGGCGCTCCCGGATCTCCCGGGTGGCCGCCGGCGAGGGCCGTGCGTCGAGGAGCACGAGGGCGGCCGTCCGCAGCAGGCTCCACGACCACGCCAGGATCACGGCGGTGCCGACGAGGCCCATGGCCGGGTCGAGCCAGGCGAGGCCGAGATAGCGCCCGCCGAGCAGCGCCACGATGGCCAGGACCGACGTCAGCGTGTCGGCCAGGACGTGGACGTAGGCGGCCCGGAAGTTCGTGTCGTGGCCGCCGTGGCCGCCATGCGCGTGGCCCGCGTGCGCGTGACCTCCGTGCGCGTGGCCTCCGTGATGGTGAGCGTGGTCGTCGTGGCCGTGGTCGTCGTGGTCGTCGTGCAGCAGCCAGACGCTCGCGAGGTTCACGGCGAGCCCCAGCACGGCGATCGGGATCGCCTGACCGAAGCCGATCGCCACCGGGTGCAGCAGCCGGTCGAGGCTCTCGGCGCCGATCAGCAGGGCGATCAGGCCGAGCAGCAGCGCGCTGGCGAAGGCCGCGAGGTCGCCGAACTTGCCGGTGCCGAAGCTGAAGCGGGGGTCGTCCGCGTGGCGCCGGGCGAAGTGGTAGGCGAGCGCCGCGACGCCCAGGGCCGCCGCGTGGGTCGACATGTGCCAGCCGTCGGCGACCAGCGCCATCGAGCCGAGCCACGTGCCGCCGGCGACCTCCGCCACCATCGTGACGGCCGTGAGCGCGACCACCGCCCAGGTCCGGCGGGCGTGCCGATCGTGCCGGTCGCCCAGGAAGACGTGGCTGTGGGCCCAGGGCTCGAGGGAATGGGTATGCATGCGGGGTTCCTTGATCCTAACCTCGGCGCAGCATAGCCCAGCGGGAACCGGAACGGGCCTCGCCGCGGCGGGTTGTCAGGCCGGTTTGGTGCAGTGCAGCCACACGGGAGTCAGGGATGGCCGAGCCGACGACAGCCCTCAAGGACACGGCAGCCTGCGGCACGCAGCCGGCGCCGCCCTGCACGCTGGTGATCTTCGGGGCTGGCGGCGACCTCACCAAGCGCCTGCTGATGCCCTCGCTCTACAACCTCGCCGGCGCCGGCCTGCTGTCCGAGGGCTTCTCGATCCTCGGCATCGATCACAATGACGGGACGGACGAATCGCTCCGCGAGAATCTCACCCAGACCCTGGAGGCGTTCAGCAAGGACCCGACCTCGGAGTTCCACGCCGACCATATCGACCCGAAGAGCTGGGGCTTCATCCGGGACCGGCTCCACTACCTCAAGGGCGATTTCGAGAAGCCCGAGACCTTCGCGGCCGTGAAGCAGCGGGTCACCGGCAGCGCGGTGTTCTACTGCGCGGTGGCGGCGCGCTTCTTCGGGACGATCGTGGACGGGCTCGGCCAGGCCGGCCTGCTCAAGCAGGAGGGCGACACCTTCCGGCGCGTGGTCATCGAGAAGCCGTTCGGCTCCGATCTCGCCTCGGCCCGGGAGCTGA
Source organism: Methylobacterium sp. D54C (assembly GCF_053345595.1). NCBI lineage: Bacteria > Pseudomonadati > Pseudomonadota > Alphaproteobacteria > Hyphomicrobiales > Methylobacteriaceae > Methylobacterium > Methylobacterium sp. D54C. Next base: position 61,927 of record NZ_JBKFAK010000010.1, on the reverse strand, counting down.
ACGCCCGCATCCTCCGCCAGGGCGACGAGAGCCAGTTCTACCGGATCGACCACTTCCTGGGTAAGGAGACCGTGCAGTCGATCATGGCGTTCCGCTTCGCCAACGGCCTGCTGGAGCCGGTCTGGCGGCGGGAATACATCGACAGCATCCAGATCACGGCGGCCGAGACCGTGGGCGTCGAGGAGCGGGGCGGCTTCTACGAGCCGACCGGGGCGCTGCGCGACATGGTGCCGAACCACATGTTCCAGCTGCTCTGCATGGTCGCCATGGAGCCACCGAACTCCTTCGACGCGGAGGCCGTGCGCACCGAGAAGGCCAAGCTCGCCGAGGCCGTGAAGCCGATCCCGCCCGAGGACGCGGTGCGCGGCCAGTACACGGCCGGCACCTCGGAGGGGCGCGACGTGCCCGCCTACCGGGACGAGCCGCACGTGGCGAAGGACTCGGTCACCGAGACCTACATCGCGTTGAAGCTCAACATCGAGAACTGGCGCTGGGCCGGGGTGCCGTTCTACGTCCGCACCGGCAAGCGCATGACCGGGCGGCGCACCGAGATCGCCGTGCTGTTCAAGCCGGCGCCGTTCAAGATGTTCGAGGACACGCCCACGGCCGACCTCGCGCCCACCGTGATGCGGATCCAGATCGATCCCGATCACGGGGTGAGCACCGAGTTCAACGTCAAGGTGCCGGGGCCGCAGATGAAGATCGGCCGGGTGCGCTCCGGCTTCCGCTACAAGGACTTCTTCGCCGACCGGCCGAATGTCGGCTACGAGACGCTGCTCTACGATTGCATGACCGGCGACGCGACGCTGTTCCAGCGCGCCGACAACATCGAGGCCGGCTGGGCCGCGGTCGATCCCCTGCTCAAGGGCTGGCCGCAGGCGGAGGTGAACTTCTACCCCGCGGGCAGCGCCGGCCCGACGGAGGCCGACGCGCTGCTCGCCCGCGACGGCCGCCACTGGCTGGGTCTGGACGGCGAGACCGACTGAGCGGCCCGACGATTCGTTCGAACGCGAGGGTCGGCGGTTGCGCGCCTCCCCTTCCCGAAGCGGTGCGGCCGCCTGCCGCCCCCTGCGCCCCAGCCGTCAGTGCGCGTGCAGCGAAGCGATCCAGGGCAGCGCCACGGCGACGAGCGTCGCGCCACCTTGGGCCACGGCGCTGCGCTCGCGGTGACGGGGTTCGGCCCTGTCAAACCGGTCGCGGCGGATGGATCGACCCGGTTGTCCAGCCGGTCGCCGGCTCATCCGCGTCTCAGCCCGCCCGGCCGTAATCGCGCGCGTCCCGCGCCTGGCGGTGGAAGGTGAGCCGGCGATCGAATTCTCGCGGGTCCTTCGGCTTCACCAGGGCGCCCGGGGGCACGTTCAGCCAGTCGACCAGCCGGGTGAGCATGAAGCGGAGCGCGGCGCCCCGGCACAGGATCGGCAGGGCCGCGACCTCGGCGGCCTCCAGGGGCCGCACGGCCTCGTAGCCGGCGATCAGCGCGGCGGCCATGTCGCGGTGGAAGGTGCCGTCGGGGTCGAAGCACCACGCGTTCAGGCAGACCGCGAGGTCGTACGCGAAGGCGTCCGTACAGGCGAAGTAGAAGTCGATCAGGCCCGACAGCGCGTCGCCGATGAAGAAGACGTTGTCGGTGAACAGGTCCGCGTGGATCACGCCGCCCGGCAGGTCCCGGGGCCAGTGCGCCTCCAAGACGGCGAGGTCCGACCGGGTGCGCGCCGCGAGGCCGGGCTCGACCGAATCGGCCTGGGCCTCGGCCTGCGCGAAGAGCGGGCGCCACGCGGACACCGAGAGATTGTTGTCCCGCACCATCGGGAAGTCCCGGCCGGCGGCGTGCAGCTCCGCGAGGGCCCGGCCGAGTTCCCGGCAATGCTCGACGCCCGGCGCCTTGACCGAGACCCCCTCCAGGAAGCTCACGATGGCGGCGGGCCGGCCGCAGAGCTGGCCGAGGGCCTGGCCAGCCCGGTCGCGCACGGGCTGCGGGCAGGCGAGGCCGCGGGCCGAGAGGTGCTCCATCAGCCCGATGAAGAACGGCAGGTCCTGTTCCCGGACGCGCTTCTCGTAGAGCGTCAGGATGTAGGCGCCCTCGGTCGTGTGCAGGAAGAAGTTCGAGTTCTCGACGCCCTCCGCGATGCCCTTGAAGGAGAGCAGGCTGCCGATCGCGTAGGCGGACAGGAACTCGGCGAGCGCCGCGTCGGATACCTCGGTGTAGACGGCCACGTGTCTGCGCTCTGATGTCGGAAGTTCGATACGGCAAGGGGCGCCGAAGCGCCCCCGCATAAAGCCCGCCGCGCGCCCCGAGCCCGGGGCGTCGGCGCTGTCGGACCGGACCGCCTACTCGGCGGCCTCGCTGCGCAGCTCCCGCGGCAGCGGGAAGACCATGTCCTCGATCACGGTCGAGACCGTGTCGACCATCACGTCGTAGCGGGCCGCGAAGGCGTCGATGATCTCCTCGACCAGGACCTCGGGGGCCGAGGCGCCGGCCGTGAGGCCGAGCTTGCGGATGCCCTCGAAGGCCGGCCAGTCGATCTCCTCGGCGCGGAGCACGAGGCGGGTGATCGGGCAGCCGACGCGCTCGGCGACCTCGCGCAGGCGCTGCGAGTTCGACGAGTTCGACGAGCCGACCACGATCAGGGCGTCGACCAGCGGCGCCACCTGCTTCACCGCCTCCTGGCGGTTGGTGGTGGCGTAGCAGATGTCGTCCTTGTGCGGCCCGGTGATGTTCGGGAACTTCTTCTTCAGGGCGTCGACGATGTGCCGGGTGTCGTCGACCGACAGGGTCGTCTGGGTGACCCAGGCGAGGTTGTCGGGATTGTCCGGTGTCAGGGCGGCGATCTGCTCGAGATCCTCCACGAGGGTGATCGAGCCCTTGGGCAGCTGGCCCATCGTGCCCACCACCTCGGGATGGCCGGAATGGCCGACGAGCAGCACGTGGCGGCCGCGCTTGTGGTGGATCTCGGCCTCGCGGTGGACCTTGGTCACCAGCGGGCAGGTGGCGTCGATCGTCGTCAGCCCGCGCGAATCAGCGTTGGCCGGCACGGTCTTGGCCACGCCGTGGGCGGAGAAGATCACCGGGGCGCCGCCGTCCGGCACCTCGTCGAGCTCGCGGACGAACACCGCGCCCTTCCGCTTCAGGCTCTCCACGACGTACTTGTTGTGCACGATCTCGTGGCGGACGTAGACGGGCGGCCCGTAGATGGCGAGCGCCCGCTCCACGACGTCGATGGCCCGCACCACGCCGGCGCAGAAGCCGCGCGGGGCGCAGAGCAGGATCTCCAGCGGCGGCTTGCCGGCGGTGCCCGGGACGGGCTCGGGGGTCGCGATATCGGCGGTCATGCGGGGGATGTGGCGAGGGCGGGGCTGTCCTGTCAACAGGACTGGCCCAGGAACCGGGCGGGAAGAGGGAAGCGGAACCCCTCCGTGGCCCCTCTGTAGCACGATTGCCGCGGGAATGGGACCCGCGCCGGCTCCCTCAGAGCCGCCGGATCCCCGTCACGGCGCCGAAGCTGTGCGCCGCGATGCGGGCGACCGCCCCGGCGAGCGGCTCCGCGGCGACCGCCATGTGGTGGCCGTTGGCGTGGATCAGCGTCTCGGGATCGACCATCAGCCCGACATGGCCGCGCCAGAAGACGAAGTCGCCCCGGCGCAGACCCGCGAGCTCCGGGCGCGCGGGGTCGAACGTCAGCGCCTGCCCGAGGGCCCGCTCCTGCATGTCGGCGTCGCGCGGGCAGGGCAGCCCCGCCGCGTCGAGGCAGAGCTGCACGAGGCCGGAGCAGTCGAGCCCGAGGCTGGTGCGGCCGCCCCAGAGATAGGGGGTCCCGGCGAGCCGCGCGGCCGTCGCGGCGTAGTCCGGCTCGCGCGCGTCGACGGGCGCGCAGTGGCGGGCGAACACGTAGCCGCCCGGCGTCTCCAGGTAGGCGCCCGCCTCCCCCGTCGCGGCGAGGCGTGCGCCGAGGCTGAGATGGCCGAGGACCGGCCGCTTCAGGTCCGGCTCGGGATACAGGAAGGTGCGCAGGGCCGTGACGCGGTGCGTCGGCTCCGGATCGGCCGGACCGAGGCTGTCGGCCGGCAGGTAGCCGACGTAGCCGTCGCGGGCGAGCTGCACGAAGGCGAAGCCGTCCGCCGTGTCGTAGAGATCGACCGCGTCGCCGAGCAGCGCCTCGGTGTCGAGCCCCGCATCGGCGGCGGGCGCGCGGCGCAGCGGCGCCGACGGCGATGTCACCCGCCGCGGCGTGCCGGCAACGTAGCGCGCCGCCGCGACGCGGTCCCGCAGGCGGAGATCGGCGACGTGCGGCCGAGCCGGGGTCAGCCGGGGATCGAGGCTCTCGGTCATGCGCGGACCCTACCATGCCGGGCTGAAGCGCAGGTAAGCGCGGGCTCGCCGGACTGCGCCACTATGACGCATCGGGGCGCGTTTCTGAAGCTGGGCAGACGGCACTGGCCCGCGGGACGCCCGAAACTCCGGCAGATCGGGCACCGGATGCCCGAAGCGGCCCGAGCCTGCCCAAGCGCGCGGCAGCCGGCCTCACAGCCGCGCCACTGCGCGTCAGCTCCGCGTCTCCCCCGCGCTATCCGCCGGCGAGACATGTGCGGGAGGCGCCCATCACACGTTTTTGATGCACTGCACAACCTGCCCGGAAGGCGCTATGTCTGGTGCATGAAGACCGCGAGTCGCCCCGTGAAGAAGACGCAGAAGAGCTTCGCCGACCTGCCACCGATCCGCGTCCGCCGCGAGCCGCCCACCGTGAGCGAGGCGGTCGCCGCCGCGCAGGACCTCGCGGACGACGTGGAGCAGCAGGTCGAGATCGCCGCCGGCCTGATGGGCCTGCCGGCCGACGAGGTCCGCCCCCACGTCCTGGCGGCCAAGAAGGCCAGGCCGGAGCGCACCCCCGAGCGGATCCTGACCCAGGCGAGCCCGAGCCGCGCCCCGCGCACCGTGGTGGTGGAGCGCCGCACGCGCCCGACCGTGGTGATCGAGCGCCGCAGCCGGCCCCTCGACCCGCGGCGCTGACGGCCCGGGTCACCGCCGGAGGGCGGCCCTCCGGATCGCCGCCCCGCCCGCGCGCCGCGCTCAGTCGGCGGTCTGCACCGACCACGTGGCGTGGCGGATGCCGGGCATGCGGGCCAGCTCGTTGGTCACGGCGTCGAGTTCCTCCGCCTTGACGGCGCTGGCCGTGAGCGTCGCCACCACGTCGACCGCGCTCTCGCCACGCTCCTCGATCTCGACGCTGCCGACCGGGTAGTTCGCCGCCTCCAGGCGCTCCACCAGCAGGTCCTGCGCCGGCCCGGCCTCGCCGGGCGCCGTGGTGACCTGGACCTCGTAGGTCGCCTCGGTGGCGGATTCGCGGATCGGCGCGCGGTTGATGGCGTTCACCAGCGGCCGGAGCGCGGTGTTGCAGGCGAGCACCGTCACCATCACGAACACCGCCTCCAGGGGCAGGTCGGCGCCGCAGAAGGCCCCGACCGCGGCCGAGCACCACAGGGTCGCGGCCGTGTTGAGGCCGCGGACGTTCATCCCTTCCTTCATGATCACGCCGGCGCCGAGGAAGCCGATGCCGGAGATCACGTAGGCCACGGTCCGGACGCCCCCGTCCGGACCGGTCAGGCGCATGCCGAGATCCACGAAGGCGCTCGCCCCGACCGCGACCAGCACCGCCGTGCGCAGGCCCGCGGTGCGCTGCCGGTACTGCCGCTCGGCCCCGATGATCGTGCCCAGCACGAAGGCCACGAGCAGGCCGATCGCGGATTTCAGTTCTTCGGGGAGGGCGGCGTAGCTGGTCATCCGGCGTCTCATGGGAGCGGAGAGGTGACGGAACCGTGACACCATGGCCCGGCCGGGACCGGAAAGCGTGTCCGAAGCGGGATTGACGGCCGCACCGGGCAGCGGGCACACCGGCAAGAGCCTGAGGATCCCTTAAGAATCCGGGACCCGGCCGAGGAGACGTGCAGGATGCAGCACACGGCCCAGGACAAGGCCCGGGACATGGCCCGGGACATGGCCCGACGGGCGGATCCGCTCCGCACCGGATCGTTCTCCGCATGAGCGGCGCCACGAGCGGCGCCCTCGCCGAACGCAGGCCCGACACCGCGCCAGACCATGCGCCCACCGGCGCTCCCGACGCCGCTCTGCACGGCCGCGTCATGGCGCTGCGCGAGGGGCTCGAGCGCGGCCTGATCGGCAGCGCCGGCCTCGTGGAGCGCCTGCTGATCGGGCTCCTCACCGGCGGGCACCTGCTGATCGAGGGCGCGCCGGGGCTCGCCAAGACCCGCGCGGTCAAGCGCCTCGCCGACGGCCTCGACGGCTCCTTCGCGCGCATCCAGTGCACCCCGGACCTGATGCCGGCCGACCTCACCGGCACCACCGTCTGGCGTCAGGACAGCGGCACCTTCGAGTTCCTGCCCGGGCCGCTGTTCCACGCCCTCGTGCTGGTGGACGAGGTCAACCGCGCGCCGCCGAAGGTGCAGTCGGCGCTTCTCGAATCCATGGCCGAGGGGCAGGTGACGGTCTCGGGGACGACGCACTGCCTGTCCGACCCGTTCATGGTCGTGGCGACCCAGAACCCGATCGAGCATGCCGGCACCTTCCCGCTGCCGGAGGCGCAGCTCGACCGCTTCCTCCTCCACGTCGTGGTCGACATGCCCGACGAGACCACCGAGCGGGCGATCCTCGACCTCGTGGAGGGCGAGATCACCCACCACGTCGACGCGATGACCGTGCGGCTGTCGCTGGCGGACGTGCGCGCCGCCCGGGAGGCGGCGCTCGCCACCTACGTGTCGCCGGCCCTCAAGGACTACCTCGTCCGGCTGGTGGCGGCGACCCGCACCGACGCGGCCGCCCCGGACCTGCGCGCCATGATCGAGCACCCGGCCTCCCCGCGCGGCACCCTGGCGCTGATGATGGCCTGCAAGGCCCGGGCCTGGCTGCGGGGGCGCGACCACGTCACGCCCGAGGACGTCGCGGAGCTGGCCCGCGACGCCCTCTCCCACCGGATCGGCCTGACTTGGCGGGCGGCCGCCGAGGGCCGGACGGCGCGCAGCCTCGTCGGCGAGCTGGTGCAGCGGGTGCGGGCGCTCTGACGGTGTTCGGGTTCGGGCAGGCGCGCCGCAGATCCCCTCCCCCCGCCGCGGGGGCGGTCGGCCCGACCGCCGGGGGCCCCTTCCCCGCCCGAGAGGCGGGGCGAGACCGCGCCGAGCACGGCATCCACCTCTCGGGCGAGGCCCTGATGGGCCTGCGCCACCTCGCCCGGCGGGGCTCCGCGCCCGCCACCCGGACGCTGGCGGGCCTGCCGGGCGGCATCGTCACCCGGCGCCGCGGGCGCGGGTCGGAGCCGGAGGACGTCCGCCTCTGGTCCGAGGGCGACGACCGCCGCTTCATCGACCGCAACGCCACGGCCCGCACCGGGCAGCTGCACGTCCGCACCCACCACGACGAGCGCGACCGCGCGGTGGTGCTGCTCGCCGATTTCCGGCCCGCGATGCTGTTCGGCACCCGGAGGGCCCTGCGCTCGGTGGCGGCCGCCGAGGCCCTGGCGCTGCTCGGCTGGCGGGTCGCGGCCGACGGCGGCCGGGTCGGCCTCGCGGTCGCCTCGGCCGGGATGCCGACCGTGCTGCGGCCGGCGGGCGGCGAGCGCGCCATGATCGCGGTCACCGGTGCCCTCGCCCAGGCCCACGCCGACGCCTTGGGGGCCGAATCCGGCGCGCCGGCCCGCGCGGAGCCGCCGCTGGAGGCGACGCTCGCCCTCGCCCGCAGCCTGCTGCCGGCCGGCGGCCACCTCGTCATCGCCAGCGCCCTGGACGATCCCGGCCCGGGCTTCGACGAACTCCTGACGCTGCTCGCCGAGCGGATCGCCATCCGGCTGATCCTGGTGAGCGACGCCTTCGAGCGCGCCCGGCCGCCGGGCTACTACCCCTTCGCCCTCGCGGACGGCCGCCGCGGGACCGCGCTGCCGACCGCGGGAGGACAGGCGGACGCGTCCGCCGAGGCCCGGCTCGCCGACTACGCCCGCCGGGGCATCGCGGGCGTGCGCCTTGACGTCGAGACCGGCCCGGAGGCCTACGCGCCGCTCATGGAGCGCCTCGATGCGGTGCTGTGAGGCCGAACCCGGCGACCTGACCCGCGGCGCGATCCGATGAATCCCGTCGCGCCCGCCGAGATCCCCCTATCCCTCGACCAGCTCCGGGGCCTGCACCTGCCCGGGGGCGCCGCCGGCGCCGTGCAGGGCGAGGTCGTGGCGGCGGCCGCCCTGGGCTTCCTCGCCGCCCTGCTGGTCGGGCTCGTGCGCTACGCGCGCGGCCGGGCGCGGGCCACCCTGCGCCGGGCGGCGCTCGCCGAGCTCGCCCGGAGCCGTGGCCTCGACCCGGAGGCGCGCCTCGTCGCACAGGCCCGGCTGCTGCGCCGACTCGACCGATCCCTCGACCGGTCCCTCGACCAGTCCGGCGAGGCAGGGACCGGGACCCGGGCGACGGGCCCGGACTGGGCGGCCCGGCTGGACGGGCTGTTCCGGACCGAGTTCTTCACCCGGGGCGCCGGCCGGGTGCTCGCCGACGGGCTGTACCGGCGACAGGATCCCGACCTCGACGCCCTGGACGCCGAGCTCGCCCGCCTGATCGGGCGGCTGCGGGCATGAGCGGATTCCTGCCCGCGTGGCTCAGCGCGCTCCTGTCGGCCTTCGACCTCGCCGCGCCCTGGGCGCTGCTGGCGCTGCCCCTGCCGCTGCTGGCCGCGCGCCTGATCCCGGCGGAGCCGGAGGGCGGCAGCGGCGCCCTGCGCGTGCCCGCCACCCTGGTGGCCGGCGCGCGCGCCGGCGCCGACCGCGCGGCCCGGGGCCGGCGGCGGGCGCTGCTCACCTGGACGCTGTGGATCGCCCTGGTGGCAGCGCTGTCGGGCCCGCGCCTCGTCATGCCGGCGGCCGCGCTCCCGGCCTCGGGCCGCGAGATCATGATCGCCATGGACCTGTCGGGCTCGATGGAGCGGCGCGACTTCGCCCTCGACGGCGAGACCGTGAACCGGCTCACCGCGGTCAAGCGCGTCGGCACCGACTTCATCCGGCGCCGGGCCGGGGACCGGATCGGCCTCGTGATCTTCGCCGACCAGGCCTACGTGGCGGCGGCGCCGAGCTTTGACACCGCGGCGGTCGCCCGGGCGCTGGACGAGGCCACGATCGGCATCAGCGGCCGCTCCACCGGCATCGGCGACGGCCTCGGGCTCGCCCTGCGCCGGCTGGATCCGCGGGACGTCGGGGGCGACACCGCCGGGACCAGGCCGGGCGAGAAGGCCGCGAAGGCCGTGATCCTGCTGTCGGACGGCGCCAACAATGCCGGCCAAACCGCCCCCAAGGACGTGGCGGAGCTCGCCAAGGAACTCGGCATCAAGGTCTACACGATCGCCCTGGGGCCCCGCGACATGGCCGACGCCGACGGCGAGCAGGACGTGGTCGACACCGAGACCCTGCGCGACATGGCGCGGGCGAGCGGCGGCGAGGCGTTCCGGGTGCGCACCACCGAGGATCTGGTCCGGGTCGCCGACGCCATCGACCGGCTGGAGGGCGGCCGCGCCCTCGCCCCGCCCCTGCCGCTCCGCCGGGACCTCTGGCCCTGGCCGGCCGCCCTGGCTTTCCTCAGCGCCGCGCTCCTGCTGGCCAGCCGGAGGGGCGCGTGATGGTACGATACCCCGCGCTCCCGACCCTTCCCCGCGTCCCGCGGTGCCGGGGTGCGGCGCCGGCCTCGGGACAGGGAATGCGGGTCGGAGGGTCCGCCCGATGAGCGCCCTCGACGCCGTCGCCCTCCTGCGCCCCTGGTGGTTCCTGGCGATCCCGGTCGTGGTCCTGCTGGCCCTTCGCGCCGCGTGGCGCTCGGCGCCGCTGGGCGACTGGGCCCGGGCCGTCGACCCGGCGCTGATGGCCCATCTCGCCCGGGCCGGCGCGATCCTCGGCGGCCGGCGGCAGGCGAACCTCGCCGCCGCGCTGGCGGCCGGGCTGATCGCCCTGGCGCTGACCGGCCCCGCGGTGGAGCGGGCGGACGGGCGGACCTACCGCAACCTCGACGAGACCGTGCTCGTCGTCGACCTGTCGCGGTCGGTCACCGAGGGCGGCAACCTCCAGGGCGTCCGGCAGGCCGCCGCCGCCGTGGCGGAGGCCGCCGGCACCCGGGCGGTCGCCCTCGTGGTCTACGCGGGCGACGCCTACCTCGCCGCCTCCCCGACCACGGACCGCGACAGCCTCGGCACCACCCTGTTCGCCCTCGACGCCGACACGGTGCCGGACCGCGGCTCGCACCCCGAGCGCGGGCTGGCGCTGGCCCGCCGCACCCTCGCGGAGGCCAACGTGGTGGCGGCCGACGTGGTGCTGATCAGCGACGGCGACGGCATCGGCGAGGCCGCCACCCGCGAGGCCCGCGCCATCGCCGAGCACGGCTGGCGGCTCCAGGCCCTCTACGTCCCGGCCGACAAGCCGCTGCCGCCCGGCGCGCCGAAGCCCGACCGGACCGCCCTCGACGCCCTCGCCCGGGCCGGCGGCGGCACGGCCGCCGACATCGCGACCCCGGGCCCGGTGCTCGACGCGGTCGGGGCCGGCCTCGCCCAGCACCTCGCGGCGGGCGGCTACGGCGTCCTGGCCTACGCGGATCTCGGGCGCTGGCTGCTGCTGCTGGCGGCGCTGCCGGCGCTGCTGCTGTTCCGCAGGAGCGCGTGATGCGGCTGACCCTTCCCGAGACCGGCCTCGCCGCCCCGCTCCGGGCCGGCCTGCCGCCGCGCTGGCGGCGGCTCGCCCGGATCGCCGGCCTCGCCCTCGCCGGGATCGGCCTCCTGGCGCTGCTCGGGGTCTCGCAGCCCCGCACCGGCTTCGGGCGGCTGCTGATGGGTCTCGGCCTGCCGGGCCTCGCCGCGGACGTGTTCGTCGATCCGGCCTGGCGCGCCGCCGCGCTCTACGAGGCCGGCCGCTACGAGGAGGCGGTCGCGCTGTTCCGTGCCGGCGGGAGGCGGGCGAGCTACAATCTCGGCAACGCTCTGGCCAGGGCCGGCGACCTCGACGGGGCGCTCGCGGCCTACGACGAGGCCCTGCGCTTCAACCCCCGCGACGCCGACGCCCAGGCCAACCGCTCGCTGATCGCCCGGATGCGGGCCGAGGTGATCGACCGCGGGCCCGGCGGCGGCATCGCCAACGGCACCGCCCAGTACGGCGCCCGCTACAACAACACCGCCAACCAGGACCAGAACAACGACATCAACGCCGCCTCCAGCGGCGAGGGTCTCGCCGGCAACAAGGAATCGAACGCCAGCGCGTCGCTGCCCGGCAACAGCAAGGTCGCCCGCCGCGGCAAGGCCGAGCAGCAGTCGATCGACGCCGGCAAGGGCCAGGCCCGGGGCTCGGCCGGCGACGCCGCCGGCCGCGGCCGGACCGGCGGCGGCTCAGCCATGGTGGCCGAGGCGCCCGAGCGCGAGGTCCGCCGGGTGACCAAGAGCTTCGAGGCCCACGAGATCCGCCCGGACCGGCTCTGGCTCCAGACCCTGCCGGACGATCCCGGCCGCTATCTCAAGCTGCGCCTGCGCGCCGAGCAGACCCGCCGGGTCGAGGCCGGCACCGCGATCCCCGCCGGGAGCAACCCGTGGTAAGTGTTTTCGGCGTTTCCGAGCGGCGCGCCCTGACCCGCGCCCTCATCCTCCTCGCCCCCTTCCTCGCTCCCCTGCCCGCCCGGGCCGAGATCGAGCCGGGCGACCTCACGCTGACGGTGACCGCGGAGCTCAACGGCAACAGTGCCCCCTTCCCCCGCGAGATGGTGCTGCTGAAGATCCACGGGGTCTACAAGCAGCCGATCCTGCTCGAGGAGGTGGTGCAGCCCTCCCTCGCGAACTTCTCGTGGACGCAGCTCGGCCGCGACCACTGGAGCCGGACCAAGCTCCCCGACGGCCAGAGCGCCATCGCGTTCGACCGCACCGTGGCGGTCTTCCCGCACCATGCCGGCCAGTTCACCATCGAGCCGTTCGTCCACAAGCTCACCGTCAACGATGTCGGCGAGCGGCGAGTCGTCGAAGTCCGCTCGAAGCCGATCCCCTTCCCGGTCGCACCCTGGACCGAGCCCACCGGCGGCCCCGACGCCAAGGAGCCCTGGTGGCTGCCTGCCAAGGACGTGGCGATCACCGATTCCTGGAGCCCGGACCCGGAGACCATCAAGGTCGGCGAGACCACCCGCCGGATCGTCACCCTGGAGGCCCAGGGCATGGTCGCCGAGGGCCTGCCGCCCCGGCCGGTCATGCGCACCCGCGGCATCATCACCTTCGCGGGCCCCGTCACCCGCGAGACGCTGCTGACGCCCTCGGGACCCGTGGCGCGGGCCACCTACCAGTGGGACGTGAAGCCCGGCGTGCCGGAGATCATCCCCCTCGACGCCATCGCGATCCCGTGGTTCGACACCAACACCCGCACGATGCGCGAGACCGAGATCCCGGCCCGGCAGATCGGCGGCGGCCTGCCCGACCGCGAGACCGAGCGGGCGCCCCCCGCGATCCCCTCGCCCCTCGTCGTCGCCGCCTCGGCGCTCGCCGCCTTCGGGCTGGGCCTCGCGCTGATCGGCTTCGGCCTCGGGCGGCCGCGCCTGCGCCTCTCCGGCGCGGTGCGCCGGGCCCTGCGCGCGGCGGCCCGGGCCGGCGACCCGGCCGGGTTCCGCGCGGCCCTCGACGCCGCCGAGCGCGAAGTCCCCGACCTCGCCCGGACCTGGCGGGCGCGGCCCGATCTCGCGGCCGCCTTCGCGGCCCTCGACCGGGCGGTCTTCGGCGCGGCGGGCGCCCCGGTCCCGGATCTCAGGGCCCTGGCCCGGACCCTGTCGCATGCCGCGCCGGGAGAAGCCGCGACCCCCACGGCGGACCGGCTCGCACCGCTCGACGGCCCGGTCCGCTGAGCGCGGCGCGGCTCCGCATCTCGTGAAGGCGGGCGCGGGAACGCAAGCCGGGACCGGGATTTGGGCTGCCGCAACCGCCCGGCACCGGAGATCCCCATGCCCGCGACCCCGCACCGATCCGTCCGCGCCGCCACGCGCCGTCCGACCATGGGCGCCCCGACCGTCGCCCTCGCCACCGCTCTCGTGACCCTCCTGGTCCTGCCGGCCGCGCTGCCGTCGGCGGCCCTCGCCCGGTCCTCCGGCACCGAGCGCACGCTGAAGATGGTCGACACCGACCACGACGGCACGATCGACCTGGCCGAGGCCCAGGCCGCCGCCGGCAAGGTCTTCGACGCCGCCGAGACCGACAAGGACGGCACCGTCGACGCCAGGGAGCTGAAGGGCCGGCTCAGCAAGAAGGACCTGAAGGCCGCCGACACCGATTCCGACGGCACCCTCGACCGCAAGGAATACCTCGCCCTGGTCGCGCAGCGCTTCAAGGCGGCCGATCCCGACAACGACGGCACCCTCGACGTCAGGGAACTCAAGTCCCCGGCGGGGCGCAGCCTGCTGCAGCTCCTGAAGTAAGCGCGCCTCCCGGACCTGCCGCCGTTGCACAGTTCATGAGCAAGTATTATTCCTGTGCAACGGCTCACGTTCTGAGCAGGCATCAATATTTTGCACTATCTTGCGTCATCTGAATTGGCCTCGTAGGTTTCGGTTATCCGAGCGGTAAAGCATCGGGTGAACCACCAGGGAGGAGCGCGATGGCACGCGCCAACGAGGTCAAGGACAGGTTTCGCGCGCGGCTGCAGGCGGCCGACGAGCGCAGCAACGACTTCCGGCGGAAGCTGCTCGAGGACGGGTCCCGGGCGCTCCAGCCCGTCATGGGCGTGCTGAACCTGATGGCCGAGGTCCTCAACGAGGAGGACAACGTCCACGGCAGCATCACCGGCCTCGAGGCGAAGATCGATCAGGACAACTTCATCAGCCTGTGCGCGCAGCTGCGCGGCACCGAGTCCGAGCAGAAGATCAAGATCAAGTACGGTCCGGAACTCGGCGGCAGCAACTACATCTCGGTCTCGGGCCTGAACCAGCGCTACAACGAGCGCCTCGTGCCGGGGGCGGCGAGCTGCTCCATCGGCCGGACGGTCGGCAGCGACATCCAGCTCGACGAGCACCGGGGCGACGAGCTGGCCGAAGTGGTCCGCGAGGTCGTCGAGGACTTCTACGCGGCCCAGATCGAGCAGCGCAGCCACTTCGCCTCCGCGCGCTGACGCCAGCGGCGCCGCGAACCGATCCGCGCGCCGCCGGCATCCGCCGGCCCGCCCCCGTCCTCGGGGGGACGGCCGGACCCCGCCGAAGGGCTCGGCCCTTCGGAGGCGCCGCCTCAGTCGGCGATGAACTTCAGCCGGTGGTCGCGGTAGAGGTCGACGATCGCCGCGGCGGTCTCCTCGATGGACCGGCGGGTGACGTCGATCGTCGGCCAGCGGTTCTTGGTGAATAGCCGGCGGGACATGGTGATCTCGTCCGCCACCGCCGAGCGGTCGACGTAGAGGGACGATTCGTCGGCGTTGAGGCTCGACAGCCGGTTCTGCCGGATCTGCACGATGCGCTCCGGCGACGCGAACAGGCCGACCACGAGGGGCTTGCGGGCCCGCTCGATCGCCGGCGGCAGCGGCATGCCCGGCACCAGCGGCAGGTTGGTGGTCTTGAGGCCGCGATTGGCGAGGTAGATCGAGGTCGGCGTCTTCGACGTCCGGCTGACGCCGAGCAGGATCACGTCGGCCTCCTCCAGATTGTCCGGCAGGTTGCCGTCGTCGTGGGCCAGCGTGAAGTTCATCGCGTCGATGCGCTTGAAGTACTCGGCGTTCAGCATGTGCTGGGCGCCGGGCCGCGCCGTGGTCTCGGCGCCGAGATACGCGCGCAGCAGGTCGTGGACCGGCCGCAGCACCGACAGGCAGGGCGAGCCGGTCTCCCGGGCGACCTCCTCCAGCCGCTCGCCGAGGTCGCCCCCCACCAGCGTGTAGAGGACGAGGCCCGGCGCGGCCCGGATCTCCGAGATCACCCGGTCGAGCTGCGCGGCCGAGCGCACCAGCGGGTAGACGTGCTCGATCGCCGACACGCCCTCGTACTGGGCGGCGGCCGCGCGCCCGACATTGATCAGCGTCTCGCCGGTGGAGTCGGAGACGAGGTGGAGGTGGAAGTAGCTGCGGCCCATTCCGATCGCCTCTGCGGTCGACCTCTCGGCCGACTGTGCGGTCGCCTCGCGCGGCGCCCACGTTGTCCACCGCCGGCCGCCAGGGGAGTCGATGAGTGTGGATAGGATGCCCCGCCGGGCCGGTCCAGGGCGATCCCGGTGCGCGCTGTCGACTCCGCCGTTCACAGGCAGATGATCGGGACGCGCCGAATCCGGCTCTCTGGACGAATCGGCCGCGAATCCGGCGCCCGTACACGACTCGGCGTTGCCAAGGCGCTGTCGGACCATCCGGTTCTCGCAAGTTGGCGGAAATCCTTTAAAGCCCCGTTAACGGCGCGGCGGCGGGGACCGCCTGTGGACGCTTTTGTGCCCCCGAGATTCGGCCCCCCAGAAGAAAAAACAGACTCCAAGATTCTCTCCTTATCTTTTCGAAGGGGCCTGTGTGGGGATCGGCGCGCCTCGACTCGACAGGACGCCCGCCGACGGGCATGCGGGGTGAGGGATACGGGATGGGAGCGACCATGACGGGGACGGAGCGCGAGCCCGGGCAGACGACGTCGGGGACGACGTCCGAGCGCAAGGTGCTGCGAGTCCTCGAGGGCGAGGCGATCGGGCCGCCCCCCGCCTGGATGATGCGCCAGGCCGGGCGCTACCTGCCGGAATACCGGGCGACCCGGGCCGAGGCCGGCTCGTTCCTCGACCTCTGCTACAGCCCGGACTTCGCCGTCGAGGTGACGCTCCAGCCGATCCGGCGCTTCGGCTTCGACGCGGCTATCCTGTTCTCCGACATCCTGGTCGTCCCCCACGCGCTCGGCCAGGACGTGCGCTTCGTGGAGGGCGAGGGACCGCGCCTCGACCCGCTCGACGGTCGGGACGCGTTCGCGCGCCTGCGGGAGGCCGGCGACCCGGCGATCATGACCCACCTCGCGCCGGTCTTCGAGACGGTGACGCGGCTGCGGGCCGAATTGCCGGGCGAGACGACGCTGCTCGGCTTCTGCGGCGCCCCCTGGACGGTGGCGAGCTACATGATCGGCGGCCGCGGCACGCCGGACCTCGCCCCCGCGCGGGCGCTCGCCGAGGGCGACACCGCCCTGGTCGACACCCTGATCGACCGCCTCGTCGCCGTGCAGACCGAGTACCTCGTGCGCCAGCTCGAGGCCGGCGCCGACGCGGTGCAGATCTTCGAGTCCCACGCCGGCACCCTGCCGCGCGCCGTGCCGGGGACGGCCTCGGGCTCCGGCGGCACCGTCGAGCCGGTCGGCGACGTCGCCGAGAGCGCCTTGCCGGGCGCACCTGCCTCCGATGCCCTCACCCGCTGGTCGCTGCGGCCGATCGCCCGCATGGTGGCGGGCGTCCGCGCCCGGGTGCCGGGGGCGAAGATCATCGTGTTCGCCCGCGGCTCGGGCCTCGACGGCCACGCCCGGGTGGTGCCGGAGACCGGCGCCGACGCGGTCGGCGTCGACTGGGGCGTGGACCTGAAGGCCCTGCGGCAGACGGTGCCGGCCGCGACGGTCACGCAGGGCAACCTGCATCCCGACACGCTGATCGCGGGCGGCGCGGCCCTCGACGCGGCGGTGGACGCGGTGCTCGAGGCGACCGCCGGCCTGCCGCACATCTTCAACCTCGGCCACGGCATCACGCCGCAGACGCCGGTGGCCCATGTCGAGCGGATGCTCGCGCGGCTGCGCGGCCAGGGCTGAGGCCGCGCGTGCTGTACGACTGGATCAAGGCCCTCCACGTCATCAGCCTGATCGCCTGGATGGCCGGGATGCTCTACCTGCCCCGGCTGTTCGTCTACCACGCGAGCCTGCCGCCCGGCGCGGAGGCGCAGTCCGCGACCTTCAAGGTGATGGAGCGCCGCCTGCTCAAGGCGATCATGAACCCCGCCATGATCGCCACCTGGGTGTTCGGGCTGGCGCTCGCCTGGATGAGCGGCTTCTACGCGAGCGTCTGGCTGCAGGCGAAGTTCGCGCTGGTGCTCGCGATGTCGGGCATCCACGGCTGGCTCGCCCGGATGGTCAAGGATTTCGCCGCCGACCGGAACACCCGTGGGCACAAGTTCTACCGGGTGCTCAACGAGGTGCCGACGCTGCTGATGATCGGCATCGTCATTCTGGCGATCGTCAAGCCGGGCCTCTGATCCCGCGATCCCGCGATCCTGTGATCCCGGCCGGAGCCTTTCCGCGGCCGGCCCGTTGGGAGGCCATGTCGAAGCCTCTCGTCCTCGCCCTCGCGCTGGCCGCCCTCGCGGGCCCGGTCGCCGGCGCGATCACCGCGTCCCCCGCCCGGGCCGCGAGCTTCCCGTGCGACAGGGCCGAGGCCCCCGACGAGAAGGCGATCTGCGCCCATCTCCCCCTCAACGACCGGGACGTCGAGATGGCGACCCGGTTCGAGATCCTGAAGAGCGTGCTGCCGATGGGCGGTCAGGCCAAGCTGCGCGACGACCAGGAGGCGTGGCTGACGGAGCGTCGCGCCTGCGGCGGCGACGTCGGCTGCCTGACGGCCGCCTACGACGCCCGGCTGAAGGTCCTGCGCGGGGTCCTGGCGGAATTCGCCAAGCAGGGCCCGTGAGGTCCCGCGCTCAGGCCGCGCGCGGCAGGGCCGCGGCGTCGACGCGGCAATCCGGCCGGCACGCCGCCACGCAGGCGCGCGCCAGCGCCTCGGTGGCGTCGACCAGCAGGCCCGACGGGTCGCTCCCGGCGAGCGCGAGCGGGATCTCCGTGCAGGCCATCACCACCCGGTCGCAGCCGGCCTCGGCCAGCGCCCGGACCTGCGCCTCCAGGAGCGGCGTCGCCTCGGCCACCCGGTCCGCCTTCACCAGCCGGATCGCCGCCGACACCGCGGCCTGACCCGCCTCATCGGGCGCGCGGCACGCGAGCCCGTGCCGCGCCAGCCGCTCCGGGTAGAGCCCGGACCGCAGGGTGCCGTCGGTGGCGAGCAGGCCGATCCGGCCGCCGCTCCCGGTCCGCGCCAGGGTCTCGGCCAGGGTCTCGGCCACCGCGTCGACGATGTGGAGGATCGGCAGGGCGGTCGCGGCCTGCAGCGCCGCGTGCCAGTGATGAGCGGTGTTGCAGGGGATCGCGATCCGGGTGGCGCCGCCGGCCTCGAGCCGCGCCAGGGCGGCGCGGAGCGCCGGCAGCGGGTCCGGGCCGGTGCCCAGGATCGCGTCGGCGCGGTCGGGGATGTCGACGGCCGAGCAGACCAGGGTCGGGATGTGGTCCTGATCGCGCCCCGCGGGCGTCGCCCGCACGAGCTTGGCCAGGAAATCCACCGTGGCCATCGGGCCCATCCCGCCGAGTACACCGAGCATCGCCGCCTCCGACCGTCGCGGCCGCCGTGATGGGCCGCGGCGGGGCGGGAATCCAATGCCGTGTCAGCACCGGCCATGCCGATCTGGCACCGATTCCTAGAGTTCGGCCGCCAGGGCGGCGGCCGCGGCCCAGACCGCCGTGACCGCGCCGCCGCGCCCGGCCCTGCGGTAGAGCCGGATCTCCAGCGGCGTGCCCGGCCCGGCCGCCACGAGGCTGCCGTCGGCGAGCTCGCGGGCGACGAGGCTCTCGGGCAGCCACGCGCGGCCGTGGCCCGCGAGGACCATGAACTTCAGGGCCTCTGCCATGGCGTTCTCGTTGACGTGGGCGGCCGCCGCCCCGTCACCGGCGAGCGCCGCGACCCGGCCCAGGAACGAGTCCCGGGGGTAGCCGAGTCCGGGCCGGTCCGCGGCCGGCCCCGGCCGGTGCACCGGCACGAGGCTGTCCCGGCCGATGGTCAAGTGCGGGAAGGCGGCCGGGTTGAGGGGGATCGGCACCAGGGGATGGTGGTAGGTCAGCAGCAGGTCGTAGCCGCCCTCGGCCAGCGCCTGCACGCAGGCGTGGAAATCGTCCGGCAGGAGCCGGCTGCCGAGCGGCCCGGTGCGGGCCTCGACGTCGCGGAACCAGCCCGGGAAGACGGTCAGCGCCAGGGTGTGGAGCGCCGCCACCGAAACGGTCCGCGGCGGCGGCCGGATCCGGGCGCGGAGCGCGTCGCGGCTGCCGTGGAGCCGCCGCACGGTCTCCTCGGCGGTCTCCAGGAACAGCCGGCCCTCCGGCGTCAGGGCCGTCGGGTAGGTGCTGCGGTCGACCAGCGCGACGCCGAGCCAGCCCTCGAGCGCCCGGATGCGGCGGCCGAAGGCCGGCTGGGTGACGTGGCGCTCGACCGCCGAGCGCGAGAAGCTGCCGGTGCGCGCGAGGCTCAGGAAGTCCTCGAGCCATTTCAGCTCCATCTCGGCTCCATCGCGCGGCGGTCTCAGAGCCGCGCCAGGAGCCGCTCCGCCAGCGGGTTCTCGGCCGCGAAGGCGTAGTCGACCCGCCGCACCGTGACGGCCCGCGCGCCGGCCTCGACCAGGGCGCCGGCGAGCTCGAACACCGCGGCCTCCCGGCAGCGCAGGACGATCTCGCCCTCCGGCCCCCGCGGCGCGCCGTAGGGCAATTCGGCCTCGTGCAGGCCCGCGATCGTGGCGAGGTCGATCGTGCCGCTCTCCGGCAGGGCGGCGCGCACCTCGCGGGTGGTCCGGGCGCGCTCCTCGGCGGCGATGCGGCCGAGCACCGTGCGGAGCGCGGCTCGCTGGCCCTCGCCCCAGGGGGCCTTCAGCGAGGCGACGAGGTTCGCCTCCGAGCGCAGGATGATGCCGTCGTCCAGCACCTTCAGGGCGTTGGCCGAGAGCGTCGCCCCCGTGGTGGTGATGTCGACCACGATCTCGGCCGAGCCCGCCGCCGGCGCCCCCTCGGTGGCGCCCAGGCTCTCGACGATCCGGTAATCAGCGACGCCCTTCTCGGCGAAGAACCGGCGGGTCAGGTTCACGTACTTGGTGGCGACCCGCAGGCGCCGGCCGTGGCGGGTCCGCATGCCGGCCGCGACCTCGTCGAGGTCGGACATGTCGCGCACGTCGATCCAGGCCTGGGGCACGGCCACCACCACGGTGGCGTTGCCGAAGCCGAGCGGCGTCAGCAGCTCGACCTGGTCGCGCACGTCCGGCAGGGTCTCGCGGATCAGGTCCTCGCCGGTGACGCCGAGATGGGCGGCGCCCGAGGCGAGCTGCGCGGCGATCTCGGAGGCCGAGAGGTAGCGCACCTCGACGTCGGGCACGCCGATGAGCTTGCCCCGGTAGTCGCGGGCGCCCGCGCCCTGCGCGAGCTTCAGCCCGGCCCGGCCGAAGAACGCGCTGGCATTCTCCTGCAGGCGGCCCTTGGACGGGACGGCGAGGATCAGCGGCATGGCGGCCGCGTCCGAGGCACTCATCGGCCGGCTCCCGCCACGCGCTCGATCCAGAAGGTGCATCCCACCGCCGGCAACGGCGCCGGGCTGCCGAGATGGCCGAGCAGGCCGTCGTAGCGGCCGCCGCCGACCAGGGTCGGGCCGTCCCGCTCGGTCACCTCGAAGATGAAGCCGGTGTAGTAGTCGAGGTTGCGGGCGAAGCCGCCCTGGAAGCGGAAGCGCTCGATCGGCAGGCCGCGGGCCGCGATGAAGCCGGTGCGCTCCTCGAACAGGTCGAGGGCGGCCGCGAGGGCGTCGTGCCGCAGGCCCGCGTCGGCGACGAGCGCCCGCAGGTCGCGGGCGGCGGCGTCCGGATGGCCGGCGATCGCCCGGTAGCGGTCGAGGAGCGCGCGGTTCTCGGTGTTGAGCCCGGCGCCGCCATGGGCCTGCGCGGCGGCCTTGGCGAGGAAGCGCTCGGCGATCTCGCCGGCGCTGCGCCCGCCCACCGCCGAGATCCCGGCGATCGCCAGCACGTCCTCCACGAAGGCGCGCACGCCCCGCGGGTCCTGGCCCTGGATCGCCGCGAGCAGGCCCGCGTGGGGATCCTCGGGACGGATGCCCTCGGCGCCGTTGGTGACGGCGTCCAGCGAGCGCCCGGCGGCCAGCGCCCGGAGCGTCCGGCGCTTGGCGGCGGGCGGGACCGCGAGCCCGTCGAGGAGCGCCACGGTCAGGCCCATGTCGCCGAGCCGCACCGCCGGGTCGGTCCGGCCGAACAGCGCGAGGCCCTCCAGGGCGAGGCCCAGCACCTCGGCGTCGGCCGCCGGCGTGTCGGTGCGCCCGATCGACTCGATCCCGGCCTGGAAGAACTCGTCCGGCTCGTCGGCGGCGAGCCGGAAGACCGGGCCGCAATAGCTGTAATCGGCCGCCTGCCCGTCGGCCTCCGCCCGGTGCAGGCGGCAGACGGGAATGGTGAATTCGGGCCGCAGGCACAGCTCGGCCCCGCCCGCATCCTGGGTGACGAAGATCCGCCGGCGGATATCCTCGCCCGACAGTTCGAGGAACGGCTCCAGCGGCTGCAGCACCGGCGGCGTCACGGGCCGGTAGCCCGCCGCCGCCAGATGCGCGGAGAGCCGCGCGCGTGCCGCGTCCCCCGCCCCCGTCTCGCCCGCCTCCGGTCGTGTCATCGCGATCCACCTCGCGGGGCAATCCACCTCGCGGGCGCTCTGTAGCAACCGCAACCGGACTTGGCGACACGCACCCGGGAAGCGTGGGGCCGGCGCGCCGCGCAGGACTGCGCAGACCCCGCGCCGCGGCCGGATTCCGCTACGGCGTCAGTGACCGGACCGGCTCAGAGCGGCTCAGAGCGGCCGGAGGCTGCCGAGGCGCGCGCCGCGCGGGCGCCGGACCGGCTTGCGGCGGGCGAGCACGGTCAGGGCGGGCGCCCCCGCCATCCCGGCGCTCAGGATCGGCGCGCTGCCGGTCCCGGGCGTGGCCTGCGCGACGGCGCTGGGCAGCCGGCCGAGGACCGGCCGGGCGGCCCAGGCGGGTCCCGCGCCGGCGCAGACCAGGCCGAGGGACAGGACGAGGATCTTCGCGCGCATCCCGACATCTCCGCGGCACCGACCGACGACAACGCCGCCGGAGCCTCTGCGTTCGACGTGCGGTTCGACTTACGGTTCGATGCGCGAGTGTCTCAGATCTCCGTTGACGGAAAATGCCGGGCCAGCACGGCGCGGACCTGCGCCACCAGGTCGGCCTCGGGACACGAGAATTGCGCGGGCCGCGCGGCCTTCCACTCGGCGTTGCTGGCGATGGACTCGGCCGCCCGGGCGCCCTCGATCAGGTCCTTGATCTGGACCTCGCCGGCCAGGCGCTCGTTCGAGCCCTGGATCACCGCCACGGGCGCGCGGCGGCGGTCGGCGTACTTCATCTGCGCCTTCATGCCGGCGGCGCCGAGGTAGAGCTCGGCCCGGATGCCGTCGGCGCGCAGGAGCGCGACGAGCCGCTGGTAATCGGCCATGTTCTCCCGGTCGAGGACCAGCACCACCACCGGCCCGGGGGCCTCGGCGCCGGCGATCAGGGGGCTGCCCACGAGCTGGAGCGCCGAGAACAGCCGCGAGACGCCGATCGAGAAGCCGGTGGCCGGGACCGGC
Organism: Methylobacterium sp. D54C; assembly: GCF_053345595.1. Classification (NCBI taxonomy): domain Bacteria; kingdom Pseudomonadati; phylum Pseudomonadota; class Alphaproteobacteria; order Hyphomicrobiales; family Methylobacteriaceae; genus Methylobacterium; species Methylobacterium sp. D54C. The sequence goes on along the minus strand of NZ_JBKFAK010000010.1, from coordinate 39,481 downwards.
TCGGCCCGGAACCGCCCGACGAGGCCGTCGTAGCGCCCGCCGCCCGCCACCGAGCCGAAGCGCACGGTCTGGCCGTCCTCGTTGGTGACCGGGAAGGTCAGCTCGGCCTCGTAGACCGGGCCGGTATAGTACTCGAGGCCGCGCACCACGCTCGGATCGGCCCGGATCACGTCGTGGCCGTAGCCGGCGGCGGCGCAGAGGCGCATGATCGCGTGCAACTCGGCGATGCCCTCGCGGCCGGTCTCCGAATCGCCGACCGCCTCGTGCCAGCCGGCGAAGAACTTCTCCCAGAACGCCACCTTGTCGGCGCCGTCGCCGGCATCGGCCTGGAACGACACGTAGGCGAGGATCCGGCCGATCGCCGTGGCGTCGAGGCCCGCGCCCTTGGTGAAGTCGCCGCTCTCGTCCTTGCGGCCGGACCCGAGCAGGTCGCGCACCCCGTCGACGCCGAGCCGGTCGAGCTTGTCGATCGCCCGCAGGACCGTGAGGCGCTGGCCGGCCTTGTCGGGGCCGGCGAGCCCGATCGCCTCCATGACGCCGTCGAGCACCTTCCGGTTGTTGACCTTGACCACGTACTGGCCGCCGAGCCCGAGGCGGTTCAGCGTGTCGGCCATCAGCATGCAGGTCTCGGCATCGGCCGCGACGCTGCCGGCCCCGACGATGTCGGCGTCGAACTGCATGAACTGGCGGAAGCGGCCCGGCCCCGGTTTCTCGTTGCGGAAGACGTAGCCGGCCCGGTAGCTCCGGTAGGGCTTGGGCAGCCCGTCGTAGTTCTCGGCCACGAACCGGGCCAGCGGCGCCGTCAGGTCGTAGCGGAGCGACAGCCACGCCTCGTCGTCGTCCTGGAACGAGAACACGCCGGCGTTCGGGCGGTCGAGGTCGGGCAGGAACTTGCCCAGGGCCTCGGTGTACTCGACGAACGGCGTCTCCAGGGCCTCGAACCCGTAGAGCTCGAAACTCCTGCGGATCGTCTCCAGCATCCGCCCCTGCGCGGCGATCTCGCCGGCGCGGCGGTCGACGAAGCCGCGCGGCAGGCGGGGCTTCAGGGTCTCGGCCTTCTCGGCCTTCGGGGTCTCGGGCTTGGACATGGGCGCATTCGCTCTCGCGGACCCGGAATCCGGGTCCCGCATCGAATCTTCGATCGTCTCCGGCGGGCGGAGATCCTGCGGCCGGGCTCTAGAGCATGCCGGGCGAAAGGGGAATTCGGTTTGCGGGCGCTCTGGCCGCCCGATCATCCAGCCCGATCATCCAGCAATGTCGTCCTTGCGGGCGGAGCGAGCGATCCAGGCAGCGCCACGCTTGTCGAGGTCGCGCCGCCCTGGGTCACGTCGCTGCGCTCGTGATGACGGAAAGAGCGCATCGACCGGAGCGGTGAAGCGGAACCCTGCCGGAACTCCGCACGCGCCGATGCGCCTTTTTCCGGATCGGGTTCCGCTTCGCTCCACTGGTCCGGCACAGGGCGCGGTTCACCCGGACCTAACGACCTCAGTACGGCGCCGTCAGCTTGAGCCAGAGCAGTGCCGCGAGACTCACCACGGCGATCGGCATCTGCAGCGGGCGCAGGCGGGCATGCGACAGGGGCACCTCGCCGGCGCGCGCCGCGATCGGGTCGAGGATCCCGATGGCCGCGTAGCCGAGGATCAGCATCGCGAGGGCCGGCACCGCCTTGCCCATCACCGCCGCGAACAGGCTGCCCAGCCCGAGGCCGTAGAGGACCAGCATGGTGACGATCTGCGACACCTGCGGGCCGCCCTCGGTCCGGAAGCTGACGCCGCGGCGCACGCCGGCCAGGAACAGCAGGATCGAGGCGGCGTAGAGCAGGGTGAACAGCGCCACGAGGTAGTCGAGGGGTTTGCCGTTCAGCCACCACGTCACGGCGGTGCCGACGGCGATCGGCAGCATCGGGCCGAAGCCGAAGACGATCTCGAGCCAGGGGATCCGGCGCGGCTCGTGCGTGGTGAGGGTGCGTCCGGTGGCGTCGTCGCGCATGGCGGTCTGGGGGAACTCTCGATTCGACGGTCTGCTGCGCCGCAGCACCGGGACAGGGAACGGCCGCGCACCGGCCCGGTTCCGAAACCCGGGTCCGGGCCCGGTTCGACGCGGTCCGTGTAGCGCCGCCGCGGCGCTCCGGCGAGGCCCCGCCGGTCCGTAAACGCGTCACCCGGTCGCCCGCGTCCCCGTCGGCGTCCCGGGCCAATGTCCGGGCCCTTGAGTGCGGGCGAGAAAGGCGTTATCTGTGTGGGGCCCTCATCACAAGGTCTGCGCCGCAGCGCGCCCGTGAGCCGCGAGGGTCCTGCCTCATCGGTTTCGCCAACCTGACCCCGGGCCCCTCGCCGCAGCGCGGCCCGCTCTCCGGTGCCCATCCCCCGGGCACCTGGCACTGAACCGGCCCTCCCACCACCTCCGTCGGTTGCAAGATACCCCCATGACGCCAAATCCCGACGCCCTCGCCGACGATATCGAGACCGCGGAGCCGGCCGACGCGCCGACCATGCCCGCCGCCCTCGAGGGCGTCCGCGAGGTCAAGCTCCAGGACCTCAAGTCGAAGACGCCGACCGACCTGACGGCCTTCGCCGAGGAGGTCGAGGTCGAGAACGCCTCGACCATGCGCAAGCAGGAGCTGATGTTCGCCATCCTGAAGCAGCTCGCTGCCAAGGAGGTCGAGATCATCGGCTCGGGCACCGTCGAGGTGCTGCAGGACGGCTTCGGCTTCCTGCGCTCCTCCGACTCGAACTACCTGCCCGGCCCCGACGACATCTACATCTCGCCGACCCAGATCCGCCGCTTCGGCCTGCGGACCGGCGACACCGTCGAGGGCCCGATCCGCGGCCCCAAGGACGGCGAGCGCTACTTCGCGCTCCTGAAGGTCAACACGATCAACTTCGAGAATCCGGAGAAGATCAAGCACAAGGTCCACTTCGACAACCTGACGCCGCTCTTCCCGACGAAGCGGTTCAAGCTCGAGCTGGACAACCCGACCAAGAAGGATTTCTCGCCGCGGATCATCGACATCGTGGCGCCGATCGGCAAGGGCCAGCGCGCCCTGATCGTGGCGCCGCCGCGCACGGGTAAGACCGTGCTGATGCAGAACATCGCGCAGTCGATCACCCTCAACCACCCCGAGTGTTACCTGATCGTGCTGCTCATCGACGAGCGGCCCGAGGAGGTCACCGACATGCAGCGCTCGGTGAAGGGCGAGGTCATCGCCTCGACCTTCGACGAGCCGGCCACCCGCCACGTGCAGGTCGCCGAGATGGTGATCGAGAAGGCCAAGCGCCTCGTGGAGCACGGGCGCGACGTGGTGATCCTGCTGGATTCCATCACGCGCCTCGGCCGCGCCTACAACACCGTGGTGCCGTCCTCCGGCAAGGTGCTGACCGGCGGCGTCGACGCCAACGCCCTGCAGCGGCCCAAGCGCTTCTTCGGCGCCGCCCGCAACATCGAGGAGGGCGGCTCGCTCTCGATCATCGCCACGGCGCTGATCGACACCGGCTCGCGCATGGACGAGGTCATCTTCGAGGAGTTCAAGGGCACCGGCAACTCCGAGATCATCCTGGACCGCAAGGTCTCCGACAAGCGCATCTTCCCGGCGATCGACATCACCCGCTCGGGCACCCGCAAGGAGGAGCTGCTGGTCCCGCCGGATTCGCTCAAGAAGACCTACGTGCTGCGCCGCATCCTCAACCCGATGGGCGTCACCGACGCGATCGAGTTCCTGCTCGACAAGCTGCGCCAGACCAAGAGCAACGGCGACTTCTTCGACTCGATGAACACCTGAGGCCGTCCCCGGCCGCGGGCATCGCCGCCGTCCCCGCGAGCGGAGCGATCCAGGCAGCGCCGCGGTGGCAAGCCGCGCGCTGGCCTGGGTCACGTCGCTGCGCTCCGGTCCCTCAGGATCGGGGAGCGGATGGGACGGGGGTCGCGCCCGCCGTGCGGGACGCCTGTCCCGCGGCGGCACGAAACGCGATTCCGGTCCGATCGGGCCGTTGACCGTCTCCTAACCGGCCTCTGCCAAGGTTCCATCCGGGCGCCAGGTAGCGTATCGGCCCCGCGACAGCCCCGCCGGCCGGTCCATCCCGGCGGCGGGGCTCGTCGCAGCCCGGCTTGCACCGATCCCCGGATCCGTGACACTGGCGCGATGCCCCGCTCGCCCTGGACCGGTCCGGATCCGCTCCTCCTCGCCTCGACCAGCCCGACCCGGCGCCTCCTCCTGGAGAGCGCCGCCCTGCCGGTCGAGACCGCCGCCCCGGACGTCGACGAGCGCGCCCTCGAGGCGGCGAGCGCCGGCCTGTCCCCGCCCGACCTCGCCCTGCACCTCGCCCGCGCCAAGGCCGAGTCGGTGGCGGCGCGCCATCCCGGGCGGCTCGTCCTCGGCGCCGACCAAGTGCTCGACCTCGACGGCACCGTGTTCCACAAGCCGGCCGACGGCGCGTCGGCCCGGGCGCAGCTCGCCCGTCTGTCCGGGCGCACCCACGCCCTTCATTCCGCCGTGGTCCTGGCCGGGGTGGTCGAGGACGCCTTCGTGGAGACCGCGCGGCTGACCCTGCGCCCCCTCGATGAAAGGGCGATCGCGGCCTATGTGGACTGCGCCGGCGCGGAGCGCGTGCGGGCGAGCGTCGGCGGCTACCAGCTCGAGGGGCCGGGGATCCACCTGTTCGAATCGGTCGCGGGCGATCACAGCACCGTGCTGGGCCTGCCGCTTCTGCCGCTCCTCGCGCGGCTGCGCGCCGCCGGGCTTCTGGCTTTCTGAGGGAGTACCGCCTTGGCGGGACACGACCATTCGCACGGCGGCCACGGGGGGCATTCCCACGGCGGCCACGCCCAGGGCGGTCATGCCCATGGCGGCCTCGGCGGCCACGCGCACGCGCCGAAGGATTTCGGCACGGCCTTCGCCATCGGCATCGTGCTCAACACCGCCTTCGTGGTGATCGAGGCGGCCTACGGCTACCTCAGCAACTCCATGTCGCTGGTGGCCGATGCCGGCCACAACCTCTCGGACGTGCTGGGCCTCGCGGCGGCCTGGATCGCCGCGATCCTGGTGCGCCGCCGCGCCAGCGCGCGCTTCACCTACGGCTACCGCGGCTCCTCGATCCTGGCCGCCCTGTTCAACGCCGTGTTCCTGCTCATCGCCATGGGGGCGGTGATCTGGGAGGCGCTGGTCCGGCTGGTCCACCCGGAGCCCGTCGCGGGCACGACCGTGATGGTGGTGGCGGCGGTGGGAATCCTGGTCAACGGCCTGACCGCGTGGCTCTTCGCCAGCGGCGCCAAGGGCGACATCAACGTCCGCGGGGCGTTCCTCCACATGGTGGCCGACGCCGCCGTCTCGGCCGGGGTCGTGGTGGCGGGCCTCGTGATCCAGCTCACCGGCCTCGCCTGGCTCGACCCGGCGGTCAGCCTCGTCATCGCCGCCCTGGTGGTCTGGGCGACCTGGGGCCTGCTGCGCGACAGCGTGGCCATGTCTCTCGACGCCGTGCCGCCGGAGATCTCCCCGGACGCGGTGACCGGCTTCCTCCTCGAGCGGCCGGGCGTCGCCGGCCTCCACGACCTGCATATCTGGCCCATGAGCACCACCAGCGTCGCCCTGACGGTCCATCTCGTGATGCAGGAGGGGCATCAGGCCCACCGCCAGCCCGGCAACGGCTTCCTCACCGAGACCGCCGAGGGCCTGCGCGACCGGTTCGGCATCGGCCACGCCACCCTCCAGGTCGAGGAGGCCGGCGGCCCGGCCTGCCGCCTCGCTCAGGATTGCGCGGCGTGAGCGGCGCCCAGCCCCGCGCCTTCGTGGTCGGCCACCCGATCGCCCACTCGCGCTCGCCGCTGATCCACGGCCACTGGCTCGCCGTGCACGGGATCCCGGGCTCCTACGAGCGGCTCGACGTGGCCCCGGAGGCCTTTCCGGACTTCATCCGCGCCCTGCCCGCGTCCGGCTACCGGGGCGGCAACGTCACCATCCCCCACAAGGAGGCGGCCTTCGCGCTGGTGGACACGCTCACGCCGCGGGCGAAAACCATCGGCGCGGTCAACACCCTGGTGGTCGGGCCGGACGGGCGGATCCGCGGCGACAACACCGACGCGCCGGGCTTCTGCGCCCATCTCGACCACAGCCTGGGCGCGGCCTGGCCGGACCGGGCGGGCGGCACCGCCCTGGTGCTCGGCGCCGGCGGCGCGGCGCGGGCGATCGTGGTCGGGCTCGCCGAGCGCGGCCTGCGGCGCGTCTGGGTCGCCAACCGCACCGCGGCCCGGGCCGAGGCGGTGGCGGCCCTCGCGCCGGGCGTCGGCGCGGCGCTCGCCTGGGACGACCTGCCGGCGGCGCTTCCCGGAACAGGCCTCCTCGTCAACACCACGTCCCTGGGCATGAAGGGCCAGCCGCCGCTGGCCGTCGACCTGTCGCTCCTGCCGGCGGACGCGGCCGTGGCCGACATCGTCTACGCGCCCCTGGAGACCGAGCTCCTGGCGGCGGCGCGGCGGCGGGGGCTCGCCGCCGTGGACGGGCTCGGCATGCTGCTGCACCAGGCGGTGCCGGGCTTCGCGGCGTGGTTCGGCCCGCGCCCCGCCGTCACCCCCGAGCTGCGCGACCGGATCGTGGCGGACCTCGCCGGATGACCCCGAAGGCCGGATCCGGACCCGTCATCCTCGGGCTCACCGGCTCGATCGGCATGGGCAAGTCGGCCACGGCCCGGATGTTCGCGGAGCGCGGCGTCCCGGTCCACGACGCCGACGCCGCCGTCCACGCCCTCTACGGGCCGGGCGGCGCGGCCGCCGCGGCGATCGGCGCGGCCTTTCCCGGCGTGCTCGACGATCGCGGCGGCGTCGACCGGGCGCGGCTGCGCGCCGCGGTGCTCGACGCGCCCGACCGGATGGCGGCGCTGGAGGCCATCGTCCATCCCCTGGTCCGGGCGGCCAGCACGGACTTCCTGGCGCGGCACGCGGCGGCGCCGCTGGTCGTCCTCGACGTCCCGCTCCTCTACGAGACCGGCGGCGAGGGCCGCTGCGACGCGGTCGCGGTGGTGAGCGCCCCGCCCGAGACCCAGCGCGACCGGGTGCTCGCCCGTCCCGGCATGACCGAGGCGGCCTTCGCGGCGATCCTGGCCAAGCAGATGCCCGACGCCGAGAAGCGCGCCCGGGCAGATTTCGTCATCGACACGGGCCGGGGTTTCGCCGCCGCCGAGGCCGCGGTCGCGCGGATCGTCGCGCGCCTGACCGCGCACCGTGCGGAGCCGCACGCTGGCGACGGATGACACGCCCGGCGGATTGAATATCTGCGGTTGTGTTCCGGGGGGAATACGGACGGCAGGATGGACGTGATGGCGCGGCGCTGGGGCGGGATTGATCGCATTCGGTCGGGCGGCATCCGGGCCGCAACCCTTCTCGCGCTGCTGGCGGCCGAGCCCGCGCAGGCCCAGTACGCCGCCAGCTGCCCGCCGCCGAAGAAGGTCGCGGCCGGCGCCTGCGTCACCGCCTGCCCGGGCGGCTACGAGGACCGGGGACCCGCCTGCGTCTACCGCAACACGTCCCGATGAGGGGCACGGGAGCTTAACCCCTCCGCCGTATCCCGCTAGGGTCCGCCCCCACCCCCGCGAGTCGCGAGACCCATGCTGCGCGAGATCGTCCTCGACACCGAGACCACCGGCACGGAGGCGAAGGGAGGCGACCGGCTGATCGAGATCGGCGCGGTGGAGCTCCTCAACCACATCCCCACCGGCCGGACCTTCCACCGCTACTGCAACCCGCAGCGGCCGGTCTCCGAGGGCGCCTTCAACGTCCACGGCCTGTCCGACGCGTTCCTCGCCGACAAGCCGCTCTTCGCCGAGATCGCCGGCGAGTTGCTGGCCTTCCTGGCCGATGGGCGGCTCGTGATCCACAACGCGCCCTTCGACGTCGGCTTCCTCAACATGGAATACGCCCGGCTCGGCGCGAACGCCCCGCCGCCGATCCAGCTGGAGGACGTCGTCGACACCCTGCCGATGGCCCGGCGCAAGCACCCGGGCGCGGCCAACAACCTCGACGCCCTCTGCAGCCGCTACGGCATCGACAACACCCGGCGCACCAAGCATGGGGCGCTCCTCGACGCGCAGATCCTGGCCGAGGTCTACGTCGAGCTGCTCGGCGGCAAGCAGACCAGCCTCGGCCTCCTAGAGGCCGCGACGGGCGCCCCGGTGGCCGGCTCGGCGGCCCTGGCGTCGGCGGCTCCGGCGGCGCCCCGCCCCTACCGGTCTCGCCTCACGGATGCAGAGCGCGCCAGGCACGACAGCTTCCGCGCGAGCCTCGGTCCTGCCGCGATCTGGGCCGAGTATATCGGGGCGGACGATCCGGCCTGATCGCCGGTCGATCCCGCTCTCCGATCCGCACGCCTGCCGCGCGCCGCCGGCTGTTGCCGCATCGCACAGGGGCGTTTATTGCAACGCACAAAACGCCGTCGACGGAGCCTCTCGCGGGGTGACGGAGGCTGGCCCGCGCGGTGCCGGTGCGCTTCCTCGGGGGAGGCACGGGCGCGCCGGATCCGGCCGTGACGGAGATGCTGAGGCAGTGAGGCGCGCACGCATGACCGAGGATTTCGGCAGTCGCGACGGACAGCGCGACGACAAGACCGGCCCGTCACCCTTCGCCGACATGATCGAGGCCACCCGCCTGACCGGCCTCGGCCGGCTCGAGGAGGCGACCGCCCTCATCCAGCGCAGCCTCGGGGGGCAGAAGGCTCCGCCCGCCGATCCGCCGGCCGCGCCGCAGCCTCCAGCGCGCCGCGACGCGCCTTCCGCCGAGACGCGCAGTCCCGCGGCGGAGTCCGGGACGCGGATGCGCGAGGTGGTGGGGCAGGTCGTGCGCGGGCTCGCGCCGGTGCTGAAGGGCCTGGGCAACCCGCTCCGGTCGCCGGCCCCGCCGCCCGCCGACCGGGCGGGCGGGACCGGGGGCCGCTTCGTGTCCCTGACCCATGCCGAGACCGCCGGCACCCGCGAGTACAAGCTGTTCATCCCGAGCCACCCGGACCGGGCGGCGCCGCTGATCGTGATGCTGCACGGCTGCACGCAGAACCCGGACGATTTCGCCGCCGGCACCGGCATGAACACCCTCGCCGAGCGCGCCGGCGTGTTCGTGGCCTACCCGGCCCAGAGCCGCCAGGCCCACGCCCAGCGCTGCTGGAACTGGTACGAGCCCCGGGACCAGGGCCGCGGCGCGGGCGAGCCGGCGATCATCGCGGGCCTCACCCGCGCGATCATGGCGGAGCACCCGATCGACCCGGCCCGGGTCTACATCGCCGGCCTGTCGGCCGGCGGCGCCGCCGCCCTCAACATCGCCCGCGCCTACCCGGATCTCTACGCCGCCGTCGGCGTGCATTCGGGCCTCGCGGCCGGCTGCGCCCGGGACCTCGGCTCGGCGCTGATGGCCATGCAGGTCGGCGCCCCCGGTCTCGGCACCCCGACATCCTTCGGTACGCCCGCGCCCGCCACCCGCGTGCCGACGATCATCTTCCACGGCGAGGACGACGGTACCGTGAGCGTGCGCAACGCCGACCAGGTGCTGGCCCAGGCCAAGGTCGCCGGGCTGACGCCGCGGTCGGAGACCTTCGAGGGCCGCGGCCACCCCTTCACCCGCACCCGCTACCGGGACGAGGCGGGCCGGGTCGTGGTCGAGGATTGGCGGGTGCGCGGCGCCGGCCACGCCTGGTCCGGGGGCCGCCCCGACGGCAGCTACACGGATCCCGAGGGGCCCGACGCGTCCCGGGCGATGCTCGACTTCTTCGCCGAGCACCGGCTGGGACCGGCGGGGCGCCCGTAAGGGGTTTCCGGAGGGCCGCGCGCGCTGGCGGGTTGTCAGGGCGCGGCCCTGCTGTATCGCAGGGCGCTGCCCTGCTCCCACAAAAGGTCCCGGACCTTTTGCATCCAGGACCTCCCCAGGACCTCCCATGAGCACCACCCCCGCGCCGATCCCGACCCTCCAGGGCCTCGCCGAGGTCGCCGACCGGTACGACCTGATCCTCTGCGACGTCTGGGGCGTGCTGCACGACGGCCAGAAGGCCCACTCGGCCGCGGGCGAGGCGCTGATCCGCTTCCGCGGCCTCCCGGGCGCGCGGCCGCGCCGGGTCGTCCTCGTCTCGAACGCGCCCCGGCCCGGCGACGGCGTCGGCCGCATCCTCGACCGGTTCGGCGTGCCGCGGGAGGCCTACGACGCGATCCTGACCTCGGGCGACCTCACCCACGACCTGATCGCCGCGCGCCCGGGTGCCCGGATCCGGCATCTCGGGCCGGAGCGCGACCTCGGCATCTTCCAGGGGCTCGACCTCAGCCTCGTCCCGGAGACGGAGGCCGACCTCGTCGTCTGCACCGGCCTGTTCGACGACCGCAGCGAGACCCCCGACGATTACCGGCCGGAGCTGGAGCGCCTCGCCGCCCGCGGGCTGACGATGATCTGCGCCAATCCCGACCTCGTCGTGGAGAGCGGCAACCGCCTGATCCCCTGCGCGGGCCTGCTCGCGGCGGCCTACGCGGAGATCGGCGGCCCCGTGGTCTACGCCGGCAAGCCGCACCGCCCGGTCTACGAGGCGGCGCTCGCCAAGGGGGCAGCGCTCACCGGGGCCCCGGTGGACCCGGCGCGGGTCCTGGCGATCGGCGACGCGATCCGCACCGACATCGCCGGCGCCCGCGGCTTCGGCATCGCCAGCCTGCTGGTGGCCCGCGGCATCCACGCGGAGGAACTCGGCGTCACGGCCGCGCATCACCGCCTGGGCGACGTGGCGGACTGGCTCGGCCGGCAGGCGGTGCATCCGGACGCGGTGATCGAGCGGCTGGTCTGGTAACGGCCGGTCCTCCGAGGCGGGCCCTTCGAGGCGGGTCCTGCGCGTATTGCCGCCAGTCTAACCCCCTGAAATCCCCGACAAGCTTGACACCGCGCGGGAAATTGCGTGGATTCGCGCGTGTGAATCGGTCCCGCGCGCAGCAATCAGCCCCGACATTCGCCTCACGCGTCGGGCGATTCGACCGGAAGACCTGTCCGATGGCGGCGCGCGCGACGATCGGGGCCGGCGAGACGGCGGGTCTTGCGTGACCCTGGTCTCCGGACTGCCCGATTTCCTGCTCTATCTCGGCACCGCGACCGGGCTGATCGGCCTCTACCTGCTGATCTACACCCTCGCCACCGCGCACAACGAGCTCGCGCTGATCCGCCGGGACGTGACGGCGGCCGCCGTCGCGCTGGGCGGGAGCCTGGTCGGCTTCACCCTGCCGCTGGCGGTGGCGATCTACAACGCGCGGTCGCTGCTCGACTGCCTGATCTGGGGGCTGATCGCCCTGGTGATCCAGATCGCGATCTACTGGCTCGTGCGCCTCGCGGTGCCGGACCTGTCACGGCGCATCGAGGAGGACCGCGCCGCCGCCGCGATCCTCCTCGGCGCGGCCTCGCTGGCGGGCGGCGTCGTGAACGCCGCCTCGATGACCTATTGAGGGGCCGGTGACGGAGACCGCGCCACGTCCCGACGCAGCCTCCGACGCAGCCTCCGACGCAGCCTCCGGCGACGCCGCCGGCGGGGCCGGGACCGGCTTCGCCGCCACCCGCCGCTCCAAGCGCTCGGCCGCCGTGTCGCTGGTCCTGGTCGCCGGTGCCGGCGCGGCCGCCCTGACGCTCGGCGGCCTCGACCCGTCCCAGCGGGAGGAGGAGGCGCTCGTCTACGGGACGCTCGGCGCCTGCATCGCCCAGCAGCTGCGCGGCGCCGAGGCCTGCATCGCCGCCTACAAGAGCGCGCAGGAGACTTACGCGGCGACGGCGCCGCGCTACGAGACCGAGGCCGATTGCCAGCGCCACCACGGGACCGGCGGCTGCACCCCGGGCGCGCAGGTCACGGAGGCCGCGCGCGGCCGCTACCTGCCGGTGATGGCCGCCTTCATGATGGGGCGCACGGACGCGCAGGACCTGCCGGTCCAGCCGCTCTACCCGCACGCGCCCGAGGAGGAGCGCGACGAGGCCGGGGCCGCGACGGCCGGGCACGGCGGCGGCTACTGCACCGGTGCGGGCGGGCGGGTCGCCTACGCGGGCGGCGCCTCGCGGGTCCACGTCCCCGCCTCGGTCGCCCGCACCACGAGCGCGACCCCGCGCACGATCAGCCGCGGCGGCTTCGGCGGCACCGGGCGTGCGACGGCGTTCTCCGGAGGCTCGAGCGGCCGCGCCGGCGGGTTCGGGGGCGGATCCGGGGGCGGCTGATGCGCCGCGTGCCGGTCCCGGAGCGGCCCGACTGGCGCCAGCACGCCGCGCGGGCCGGCTTCACCTTCCACACGTTCGACGGCGCCCCCTACTGGGACGAGAGCGCCTACTACGCCTTCGGCCTCGCGGAGATCGAGGACGCCATCGAGGCGCCGAGCGCCGCGCTGCACGACCTCTGCCTCGCCTTCGTGGACCGGGCGGTCCGGGACGCGGCGATCCTCGCCTCGCTGCGGATCCCCGAGCACGCCTGGGACGCGATCCGGGCGAGCTGGGACCGGCGCGATCCCAGCCTCTACGGGCGCTTCGACTTCAGCTACGGGGGCGACGGGCCGGCCAAGCTCCTCGAGTACAACGCCGACACGCCCACCGCCCTCTACGAGAGCGCGGTCTTCCAGTGGCTCTGGCTGGAGGACGGGCTGGCGCGGGGGCGCCTCCCCGCCGGCGCCGACCAGTTCAACACCCTGCACGAGGCGCTGGTGGCGCGCCTCGCCGCCGTGGCGCCCCCGGAGGGCGTCGCCTTCGCGGGCTTCCCCGACGCGCCGGAGGATCGCGGCACGCTGGCCTATCTCCAGGACTGCGCGCTCCAGGCCAGCCGCCCCGCCCCCTTCCTGCCGGTCGAGGCGATCGGGCTCGACGCGGACGGGCGCTTCGTGGACGCGGCCGGCGCCCCGATCGGCTGCCTGTTCAAGCTCTACCCGTGGGAGTGGATGTTCGCCGACCCGTTCGGCCGCGCGGTCGGCGTGGCCACGACCCGGTTCCTGGAGCCGCCCTGGAAGGCGGTGCTCTCCAACAAGGGGCTGCTGGCCCATCTCTGGACGATGGCGCCGGGCCATCCCAACCTGCTGCCGACCTATTTCGAGGAGGACCCCGCCAAGGCCGCGCTGGGCCGGAGCTTCGTGAAGAAGCCCCTCTACGGGCGCGAGGGCGCCAACGTGCTGATCGTGCGCGACGGCGCCGTCGCGGCGCGCGACGAGGGGCCCTACGGCGGCGAGGGCTACGTGCGGCAGGCCCTGGCGGAGCTGCCGGATTTCGCGGGCCGCCGCGCGCTGGTCGGCAGCTGGATGGTCGGCGACCGGCCCGCCGGCCTGTGCCTGCGCGAGTCGGACGGCCTCATCACCACCGACCGGGCCCGGTTCGTCCCGCACCTCATCGACCCGTGACCCAGTCCCGCGCCGCCGCGGCTCACCGGCCCAGCGCCGCGAGCTCCCGCCGCATGTTCGACCGCGCCGGCCCCTCCAGCTCCGCCCGGGCCCGGGCGGTGACGAACAGCGGCCGGCCGGATGCGAGGGCCCCCCGCAGGAAGGCCGCGCGCCCCTGCCGGTAGGCGGCCGCGCCCACGACCGGGACGAATTCCCGCGCCACGCCGGCGGCGTAGCCGTCGTAGGCGGCGGGCGCCGCACCCAGGATCGCCATGTCCATGTCGAGGAAGGTCGCGACGTCCGCGGCGAGCGCGGCCGGGAGACCGTCCGGAACGGCGTGCCGCTCGGTCGCCAGGATCATCGTCTCGGCCGCCGCCAGCGTGGGCGCCGGGACCGCGCCCTCCGGCAGCGCCCGCAGGAGCGCGGCGCTGCGGCGCTCGTTGTCCGCGGCGCCCGGCCGGTAGACGGCGTCGTGGAACCAGATCGCCAGCTCCACCGCGTCGGGATCCCGGACCGTCCCGCGGCGGGCGCGGAACGCCTCCATGAGCGCGTCGATATGCGCCTGGCCGTGATAGACCCGGTGCGGCTCGGCCAGCCGGGCGCGCAGGTCAGCCAGGATGCGGGGATGGCCGTCGAGCATCGGCCGATCCTCTACCCGATCCGCCGCCGCGGGACGAGGCGGATCGCGCCGCAGGCCCGGGAAGACGCTCCGGGCACCCGCGATGGACTTCCCGGCCTCGCGCTCCGACGCCCCGCGAGATCATCGTCCCCGCGACGATGATCGGGGATGTGATCGTCGAACGCCCCGATAGACGCGCCGCTGTCGATCCCGAGAGATCTATTGGGCGCGATCGACCCGATCCCGCGTCTGGTCTTCGCGCGGAACGCCGGCTACAGGGGCAGAACCATCCGGAGGATCCCCAGCGCCCATGAGAGCGACGAGCCTGAGAACGACGACTTGGTTGATGCTGACGGCGCTGCTCGCCGCCGCCCCGGCCCGTGCGCAGGCCCCCGCGCAGGCCCCCGCGCAGGCCCCTGCCCCGGCACCGGCGGGGCCGGCGACCAAGCCCGAGAGCGATCCGGCTCAGGAGACGATCCGCAAGCTCAACGCCTATGTCGGGCTCCTCAACCGGACCCTGCGGGCGCAGGAATCGCTCGGCCGCTATCAGAGCTGGGTCAACATGAAGACCGGTCCGACCGGCCGCGAGCGGATCATCTACGGCCTCTACGGGCTCTACGACGTGCGCGGCGAGATCGCGAAGGCGGAGGCCGCGACGGCGCAGCCGCCCGCGATGCCGGACCTCGACGGCGCCGTGAAGACCTACATCGCCGCCTATCAGGCGCTCGCCCCGACGGTCACCGAGGCGGAGGGCTACTACGAGCGGCAGGATTACCGCGCGGACAAGATGGAGCAGGGCAAGGCGCTCCACGCCAAGCTCGCCGTCGCGGGGCCGGCCTTCCTGGCGGCGCGCGCCAAGGTCGACGCCGCGCTGCGGGTCGAGAAGGAGAAGAGCGACGCGCTGGAACTCGCCGCCATCGAGGCGCGGGAGGGCCGCAAGGCGCGCTGGCACGTCGCGAACGTGATGACCGCCTGCCGCAAGGTCATGGACCTGCTGCCCACCGACGCCAAGCCGGTCGTCGACATGGCGGCCTTCGACGCCGCGCTCGGGCGCTACGCCGTCGCCGTGAAGGACATGGACGGGTACAGCGCCGCCAACCCGAACTCCTTCCACGTGTTCGAGAGCCGGCCGCGCGCGCTCCTGGGCAAGCTGCGCGAGTTCGACGACAAGCTCGCCAAGGCCAGGGGCGACGCCCGGCGCGGCGCCGGGCGCGACGTGACCTGGATCGTGAACGACTACAACATGATGGTGTCGACCGCGCAGACGGCCACGACCTTCTCGCGGTGACCGGGGGCGTCCGGGGGTGTCCGGGCCCCCGTCAGCGGGCGCTCCGGCCCGGTTCCGTCAGCCGCAGCGAGGTCGCGGCCGCGGTGACGGCCGCCTGCCAGCGCGCCTGCTCGGCTGCGGGGTAGCGGACGCGCAGGGTGACGAAGGCGCCGCCGCGGCCGCCCGCCAGCAGGGTCTTCCGATACAGGATCCCGGCCGCCGTCGTGCAGGAGAGCACGATCCAGCCGGGCTTGCGCGCCGCGTATTCCGGCGGCTGCCGCAGGCAGGTCTTCCGGTCCGCGGCCACGACGGCGTCGAGATCCTGGTCGAGCACGTCGTTCAGGCCCGACACCGTCAGGTGCAGGTGGCCGTCGGCCGAGCGGAAGGCCTGCCCGTCGCCGTTGTCCGGCGGCGGCTCCGCGACGAGGTCGGCGGGCACGTCGACGGAGAAGCCGAAACGGGCGTTGACCACGTGGCGCAGCGCCGGCGTGTCCGGCAGCGCCCGGCTCCAGTCGCGCCGGACCTGCGCGATCCGCGCGGTGTAGGCCCGCGTCAGGCAGGCAGTGTCCGGGCAGGCATCGCGGACCCGCGCGCGCCAGCGCGCGTGGTCCTCGCCGAAGGTGTCGATCGCCTGGCCGGTCTCGCCGTCGACCCCGCGCGTCTCGCCCACGATCCGGTCGAACAGGCGCCTGAGTTCCTCGTCCAGCCGCGTCAGGGCGGGGTCGGCACAGATCAGCGTCTCGACCCTGTCCCGGATCCCGGCGCAATCCGACGCCGCCCGGGCGCCGACGGTGCCGAGCGCACAGACTGCGCCGACGAGGCCTGTTCGGAGGATCGATCGGGGGATCGATCGCGGGCTCAGGCGCGCCGGACGGGCTTGGCTACGCACGGATATCCTCCTGTGGCGGTCTGGACGCGATCGGCCGTCGGGCCTTCCGGATCCGGGCAGGATGGCGCGCCGCCGCTCATCGGCCCGTCGTGGTCTTGAGCATCAGGATGTCGATGTCGCGCCGGGGCACGTAATCCGTCACGACGCTCTCGAAGGTCGTCGGGCCGGTCTTGCGGAGTCCGGTGGCGCAGAACGACACGAGCGTCGTCGGATCGCCCTTGTCCACGGTCAGCTTGAACGTGCCGATCGGTCCGGCCCAGTTGCCGCCGGAGGTGATCACGTAGGACAGGTACTGCTCGAAGGCCTGCACCCCCTGCCCGCCCGCAGCCTCGATCCTGCGCGCGAGCCCCTGGGCCGCCTTCAGGAAGGCCGCGTCCGTGCAGTATTTCCGCGCGTACTCGGCCTTCTCGTCGGCGCCCTCGGTCGGGGTCCCGAACGACAGGCTGGAGAGGCCGCCGACGCCCGGGACGTAGCTCTGCCGGACGACGACGTCGCGGCCCGCCGGGAAGACCTGCCGGCGCCAGAACTTCGACCGCAGGGTCCAGACCGGGAACAGGCTCGTCGTGCCCTTGCCCATGTCCTGGGGCTCCAGGAGGCCGTCCGCCACGAGGCCGCGGCGCTGATCCGCGCCGAGGGCGGCCAGCGCGGCCTCGGTCGCCTCGACCGTCGGGACGAGGGGGATGCCGAGGCTCCGCAGCCGCCCGGTCACCTCGACCTCCGGCTTGCCGGCCGGCGTGACGAAGGCGCGCTGCTCGACCTGCGAGTCGACCGGCCGGCCGTCGACCTCGGTGGTGAAGCGGAGGAAGTTGTCGTGCTTCGGGTCGGCGATGCTCAGCATCGCGTCGGGACCCCCGGAGATGTCGGGCATCGGGAACGCGATCGTCGTCTCGACGTCCCGGTCGGTCAGGTTGCGGAAGCGGTAGACGATCCGCACCGCCTTCTCGGACAGGAAGAGGTCCTCGGAGACGAGGGCGATCCGGTCCGTCTTCTCCAGGATTAGACCGCCGGTCGCGAGGGTCGCGACGCTGTCGTCGGCCCGGGCCGGACGCGGCAGGGCCGACGACAGAGCCGTCGACAGGGCCGCCGACAGGATCACCGGCAGGAGCAGGGTCAGGCGCGGGATGCGGGTCGTGGATGGGATTCGCACGGCTGTCGGGCTCGCGGGTTGGATCCGTCGGTGCGGGGCGGGGTGAGAACCGGCGCGTCGCCGGTCAGCGATCGGCGGGCGGGTTTCGGACGATCCGGTCACGCCTCCGGCTCAGTCGCGGAGCGGGCTCGGCAACCGTCGGTCCCGGTGGGAGACGGGCCTCGATCCGCCGCCCCAGGGCGGTGAGCGCTTCGGCGAAGGCGTCATCGGTCGCGGCACACCATCCTCCCCGCGGCGCGCCCGCACGCGCACCACCGAATCTCGGACGGACCGAATGGAAGCTTTCGGGCAGAGTTGAGGCCGACCGAGAGGGCCATGTCAGGTCGAGGCGCCAGGTCGAGGCGTCAGGTCGAGGCTGTGAGAAGACACCGCCGTCGGCGGCCGCGCGCGATTGCGCCGCCGCGACCGTTCGGTCTATCGGCTGCCCGGGATGGCCGGCGGCCCCGGGCGCCGGCTCGATCCGCGACGATCTGCGAGGAGCGCCCCGTGCCAGCCGAAGACGCCCCGATCGGCCGCTTCCCGATCCCCCGCCTGGAGACGCTGCCGGACGACATCCGCGCGCGGATCGAGGCGGTGCAGGAGAAGTCCGGCTTCATCCCGAACGTGTTCCTGGTGCTCGCCCACCGTCCGGACGAGTTCCGGGCGTTCTTCGCCTACCACGACGCGCTCATGGACAGGCCGGGCAACCTGACCAAGGCCGAGCGCGAGATGATCGTGGTGGCGACCTCGGCCATCAACCAGTGCCAGTACTGCGTGATCGCCCACGGGGCGATCCTCCGGATCCGCGCCAAGGACCCGCTGATCGCCGACCAAGTGGCGATCAACTACCGCAAGGCCGACATCACCGACCGGCAGAAGGCGATGCTCGACTTCGCCATGCTGGTCAGCCAGTCCGCGCACCAGGTCGGGGAGGCCGCGTTCGCGGCGCTCAGGGCCCACGGCTTCGACGACGCGGATGCCTGGGACATCGCCGCCATCGCGGCCTTCTTCGGCCTGTCGAACCGGCTGGCGAACGTCAGCAACATGCGGCCCAACCCGGAATTCTACGCGCTGGGTCGCGGCTGACGGCGCGGCGTCCCTCGCTGCCGGTTACCGGACCGCCGGAGCGGGTTCCGGGCGTCCACCACGCCTTCAGAAGGCTCGGCGCCCCCGCGGGACCGCCGGAGCCCCGCCGTGCGACCTGGCGTCGCGCGCGGGGAGCGGATGAAACGGCTCCGGCCCTCTGAGCCCGGCGGCGACCGCGCGCGGGGACGGGGGGCGGACGGGGCGCGCCGTCCTTACCAGTGCTTTAAGCCTATAGGAGCCGCCCGGTCCGGCTGTTAACAGGCGTTAAATTTTGTGGCCGACCCGGTGAGGGGGCGAATCCCGGCTTGAACCTTCGAAGCGGCGCGGCCCAGCGTCTCGACCTGACCGCGTGCGATCGCGAGCCCATCCACATCGTCGGCAGCGTCCAGCCGCACGGGTTCCTGCTCGGCCTCGAGGCCCGGTCCCTCACCATCGTCCAGGCGAGCGCCAACGCCCCCGCGGCGGCCTCCGTCGGCACCGTCCTCGACGCGGCCCTGCCCGACCTCGCGGCCGTCGTCCGCCACCACCTGGAGGCGGCGGAGCCCCAGGACGGCGCCCTCTATCTCCGGACCGTGACGCTGGAGACCGGCGGCGGGCGCCAGGCCTACGAGGTCGCGGCCCACCGGGTCGACGAACTCGTCGTGCTGGAGCTGGAGGAGATCGACGCGGCCGCGGCCGAGATCGGCGTCGACGTGCTCACGCCGCGCCTGCGGGCCTTCGTCGAGCGCCTGCAGACCGCCCGCACCGTCGAGGACCTCTGCCAGTTCGTCGCCGAGGACATCCGCCAGATCACCGGCCTCGACCGGGCCCTGGTCTACCGGTTCGACCGCGACTGGCACGGCACGGTGCTGGCGGAGGCCGGCAACGGCGTCCTGCCCTCTTACCTCGACCTGCGCTTCCCCGCCTCCGACATCCCCGCCCAGGCGCGCGAGCTCTACCGCCGGAACCGGTTGCGCATCATCCCGGATGCCGGCTACGTCCCCGTGCCGATCCGGCCGGCCACCACGCCCTCCGGCAAGCCGCTGGACCTCAGCCAGTCGGTGCTGCGCTCGGTCTCGCCGGTCCATGTCGAGTACATGCGCAACATGGGCACGATGGCGTCCATGTCGGTGTCGATCCTCGTCGACGGCGCCCTCTGGGGCCTGATCTCCTGCCACAACCGCGCGCCCAGGCGCGTGCCCCTCCAGGCGCGCAATGCCTGCGACGTGCTCACCCAGATCTTCGCCCTGCAGCTCTCGGCCCGCGAGCGCGGCGCCCAGTCCGAGAAGCGGCTGGCGCTGGGCGCCGTGCAGGCGCGCCTCCTCGCGTTCATGGCCGAGGAGGACAGCTTCGTCGACGGCCTGCTCAACCACCCCGACGACGTCCTGGCCCTGGTGGACGCGACCGGCGCCGCGGTGGTCACGGCGGACCGCTGCCGGCTGCTCGGGGCGACGCCGACCGAGCGCGAGGTCCGCGCCCTCTACCGGTGGCTGTCCGAGCGCGAGGATGCCGAGGAGGTCTTCGTCTCCGAGGCCCTGTCGGAGGCGTTCCCGGCCGCCGCCGCCTTCGCCGACCGGGCGAGCGGCCTCCTGGCGATCTCGGTCTCGAAGAAGTACGCGAGCTACATCCTCTGGTTCAGGCCCGAGGTCGTGCGGACGGTGAAGTGGGGCGGCAACCCCGTGAAGGCCGTCCGGCCCGACCCGGAGGGCGGCCCGGACCGGCTGCACCCGCGCAAGTCGTTCGAGATCTGGAAGGAGACCGTGCAGGGCCGCTCCCTGCCCTGGTCCGACCCGGAGGTGGAGGCCGCCAAGGACCTGCGCGCCTCGGTGCTCGGCATCGTGCTCCGCCGGGCCGAGGAGCTCGCCGCCATGAGCGAGGAGCTGCAGCGCTCCAATAAGGAGCTGGAGGCGTTCTCGTACTCGGTCAGCCACGACCTGCGCGCGCCGTTCCGCCACATCGTCGGTTACGCGAACCTGCTCAAGACCCGCGAGGGCGCCCAGCTCTCCGACAAGGGCCGGCACTACGTGGAGACGATCATCGAGGCGGCCTTCTCGGCCGGCACCCTGGTCGACAGCCTGCTGAGCTTCTCGCAGATGGGCCGGCACGCCCTCAACAAGGTCTGGGGCGACATGAACGCCCTGGTCGAGGAGGTCCGCCGGAAGGTCCTGCGCGACGTCACCCCCGACCGGACAATCCGCTGGGAGATCGCGCCCCTGGGCCGCGCCTACGCCGACCCGGTGATGCTGCGGCTCGTCATCGAGAACCTGCTGTCGAACGCCGTGAAGTACACCCGCGGCACCCCGGAGGCGGTGATCGCGATGGGCAGCCTCCCGCCCCGGGAGGGCGAGGCGGTCTACTACGTGCGCGACAACGGCGCCGGCTTCGACATGGCCTACGTCGACAAGCTGTTCGGCGTGTTCCAGCGGCTGCACCGGGTCGAGGAGTTCGAGGGCACGGGGATCGGCCTCGCCAATGTCCGGCGCATCGTCGAGCGCCACGGCGGCCGGACCTGGGCCGAGGGCAAGCTCGGCGCGGGCGCCACCTTCTACTTCACCCTGCCCATCCGGGAGGAGGCCCACTGATGGCGGGACTGAAGCCCATCCTCCTGGTCGAGGACAACCCGAACGACATCGAGCTGACGCTGGCGGCGCTCGAATCGAGCCAGCTCGCCAACGAGATCGTCATCTGCCGCGACGGCGCCGAGGCCCTCGACTTCATCTACCGGCGGGGCGCGCACGAGAAGCGGCAGGCCCAGGACCCCGCGGTGGTCCTGCTCGACCTGAAGCTGCCGAAGGTCGACGGCCTGGAGGTGCTCGCCAAGATCAAGGGCGACCCGGTCACCCGCCAGGTGCCGGTGGTGATGCTGACCTCGTCCCGCGAGGAGACCGACCTCGTGCGCTCCTACGATCTCGGGGTGAACGCCTTCGTGGTGAAGCCGGTCGCCTTCGAGGAGTTCTTCGCGGCGATCAAGGAGATCGGCGTGTTCTGGGCCCTCCTCAACGAGCCGCCGCCGTACCGGGGAGGCTGGCCATCGAACGCGTGATCGGACCTTCCGCGGGGCCGCTGCGCATCCTCCACCTGGAGGACAGCGACCTCGACGCCGAGCTGATCGAGGCCGAGCTGGAGACCCTCGGGCACCCGGTCGCGATCGAGCGGGTGATGACCCGCGACGCCTTCGCCCGCGCGGCGGTCGCCGGCCGGCACGACCTGATCCTGGCGGACTACGTCCTGCCGACCTTCGACGGCGTGAGCGCCCTCGGCATCGCCCGGGCGCAGTGCCCCGACACGCCGTTCATCTTCTGCTCGGGCACGCTCGGCGAGGACGTCGCGGTCGAGGCCCTGAAGAACGGCGCCACCGACTACGTCGTCAAGCAGCGCCTCGACCGCATGCCGCGCACGATCGTCCGGGCGCTCGCCGAGGCGCGGGCCCGCGCCGACAAGCGCGAGGCCGAGGCCGCCCTGCAGGCGCTCAACGAGACGCTGGAGGTGCGCATCGCCGAGCGGACCCGCGAACTCGCCGCGGCGAACGAGGCCCTCCAGGCCCAGATCGTCGAGCGGGAGCGGGCGGAGGACGCCCTGCGGCTCGCCCAGCGCCTGGACGCGGTCGGCCAGCTCACGAGCGGCGTCGCGCACGACTTCAACAACCTGCTGACGGTGATCGCCGGCAACATCGAGTTCCTGGAGAAGGCCGTCTCCGACGCGCGCTCGAAGCGCCGCCTCGCCATGATGCGCGGGGCCGCCGAGCGCGGCGCCCGGCTCACCGCGCAGCTCCTCGCCTTCTCCCGGCGCCAGCGCCTGGAGCCGACGCCGGTCAGCCTCAACCAGACGGTCGCCTCGATGCGCGACTTGCTGCAGAGCTCGATCGGCGGCGCGGTCCGGATCGAGACGACCCTCCAGCCCGACCTGTGGCCCGCCCTGGTCGACGCCACCCAGATCGAGCTGGTGATCCTGAACCTCGCCATCAACGCCCGCGACGCGATGGCGGTGGGCGGCCGGCTCGCCATCGAGACCGCCAATGTCAGCGTCACCGGGGCGCCGACCCGGCCCGAGCAGCCGGCGCCCGGCGCCTACGTCATGGTGGCGGTGAGCGACACCGGCACCGGGATGACGCCGGACGTGCTGGCCCGGGTGTTCGAGCCGTTCTTCACCACCAAGGAAGTCGGCAAGGGGTCGGGTCTCGGGCTCGCCCAGGTCTACGGCTTCGTCAAGCAGTCCGGCGGCGGCATCCGGATCGACACGGTCGCGGGCGAGGGCACCTCGATCAAGGTCTACCTGCCCCGGGCCGCCGAGCCCGAGGGCGCCGTGCCCCGCCTGCCGGTCGCGGCCGAGGCCGCGCGGACGCACCCGCCCGGGAGCGGCCCCCGGCTCCTCGTGGTCGACGACGACGCCGAGGTGCGCGAGGTGACGACGACCCGCCTGATCGAGGCCGGCTACGCGGTGCGCGAGGCGGCCTCGGGCCTCCAGGCCCTGGCCGCCCTGGAGGCGGATCCGGGCGTCGACCTCGTCGTGATGGACTTCGCCATGCCGGGCATGAACGGGGCCGAGACGGCCCTGGAGGTGCGGAAGCGCTGGCCGGCGCTGCCGGTCCTGTTCGTCACCGGCTTCGCCGACACCACCGCCCTGACCGAGGCCGGCGCCGTCGGCGCCGACGCGATCGTGCTGAAGCCGTTCCGCGTCGGGGAACTCGAGGGCAAGGTCGCCGCCGCCCTGGCGGCGCGCCCGCCGGCGCAACTCCGGCTGATCTCGGGCCGCGACAGGAGCGCCTGAGGGACGTCGCGCTGGCGTCCCGCTTGCGTCCCGCTTGCGTCCCGCTTGCGTCTCCTGGGGCTCTCCCGGGCGTTCTCCACACGGCGTGCGGGCCCCGCACGGCGTCCCGGGCGGCGCGTGCGCGCCGACGCGGTTGCGCGAACCCGCCCGCTGGGGCACCGATGGCGCTGTCCTGTCCCGCCGGTTCCTCGCCCCATGTCCGAGTCACGCGCCTGGTCCGATGCCTGAGACCGTCGGGACCGCGCCCCCGGCCTTCCTCGCGGAGGGCGGCGCGATGGGCGCCCGGATCCGCGCCCACGACTGGTCCGGCTCGCCGCTCGGCCCGCCGGACAGCTGGGCGCCCTGCCTGCGGGCGACCCTGAGCCTGATCCTGGGATCGCGGTTCCCGATGTTCGTGGCGTTCGGGCCCGACCTCGTCTTCCTCTACAACGACGCCTACGCGGAGATCCTGGGCGACAGGCATCCCGCGGCGCTCGGCGCGCGCTTCCGCGACGTCTGGAAGGAGATCTGGCCGGAGATCGGCCCCCTGATCGACCGGGCGCTCGCCGGTGCGGCGACGTGGTCCGAGAACATGCCGCTGACCATGAACCGGCACGGCTACGACGAGCCGACCTGGTTCACCGCCTCGTACGCGCCGGTGTGCGACGAGGCGGGCCGGGTCGCCGGCCTGCACTGCGCCTGCACGGAGACGACCGGCCGCGTCCAGGCCGAGGCGCGCCTGCGCGAGGCGGAGGCCCGGATCCGGGCCCTCGCCGACCACCTCCCGGGCGGCTACGTCTACCAGCTCGCCATGGCCCCCGACGGCGCCGACCGGCGCTTCCTCTACGTGTCGCAGGGCTTCGAGCGCATGACCGGCCTGGCGGCCGGGGACGTGCTCGCCGACCCGGCGGTCGCCTACGACCTGATCCTGCCGGAATACCGCGCCGCGGTCGCCGAGGCGGAGGCCGCCGCGATCCGCGACCTCGCGCATTTCGACGTCGCGGCGCCCATGCGCCGGCCGGACGGCACCCACGTCTGGACGCGCATCATCTCGGCCCCCCGCCGCGTCGGCGACACGCTGGTCTGGGACGGGCTGCATCTCGACGACACGGTGCGCCGCCGGACCGAGGAGCAGCTGCGGGAGAGCGAGCGGCGCCTGCGGCTCGCGACCGAGGCGGCCGAGATCGGCCTCTGGGACGTCGACGTCGTTGCCGACACCCTGTTCTGGCCCGCGCGGGTCAAGGCGATGTTCGGCATCTCGGCCGACGTGCCGGTCACGATGGCCGATTACTACGCCGGCCTGCATCCCGACGACCGGGCGGCCACGAGCGCGGCCTACGCCTCCGCCCTCGATCCCGCGCGGCGCGCCGTCTACGACGTGGAGTACCGCACCGTCGGCAAGGAGGACGGCGTCGTGCGCTGGGTCGCCGCCAAGGGGCGCGGGATCTTCGAGGGCGCGCGCTGCGTGCGGGTGATCGGCACGGCGATCGACATCACCGCCCGCAAGCAGGCCGAGGAAGCCCTGCGCGCCAGCGAGGCGCAGTTCCGGGTCCTGTCGCAGGTGCTGCCGAACTTCGTCTGGGCGACCGACGCGGCCGGGGCGGCGAACTGGTTCAACGCGCGCGTCTACGCCTACGCGGGCCGGGAGCCCGGCACCCTCGACGGTGCGGGCTGGCGGGGGATCATCCATCCCGACGATCAGGACCGGGTCGACGAGGAATGGCGGACGGCCGTCCGGTCGCGGGCCGACTACCAGTCCGAGTACCGCCTGCGCCGCGCCGACGGCGCGTATCGCTGGTTCCTGGCCCGGGCGCAGCCGGTCCTGGGCGCCGACGGCGCGGTCACCCGCTGGGTCGGCACCAGCACCGACATCGACGACCAGAAGCGGCTCATGGCCGAGCTCGTGCGCTTCAACCTGACCCTGGAGCAGCGCGTGGCCGAGCGCACGGCCGAGCACGACCGGGTCTGGCGCAACTCGCGCGACCTGCTGGCCGTGGTCGGGGCCGACGGCATCTTCCGCGCGGTCAATCCGGCCTGGCAGACGATCCTGGGGCACGAGCCCGCCGCGGTGGTGGGGCGCAGCTTCCTGGACTTCATCTGGCCCGAGGATGCGGGCGCGACCCAGGAGGCGCTCGAAGCGGCCGCCGCGGCACGCGACCTGACCGATTTCGAGAACCGCTACCGGCACAGGGACGGCACCCTGCGGCTGATCTCGTGGCGCACCTCCGTCGAGGGCGCGCAGGTCTACGCCTACGGCCGCGACGTCACCGCCGAGAAGGCCCAGGCCGAGGCGCTCCGGCACGCCGAGGAGGCGCTGCGGCAGTCGCAGAAGCTGGAGGCGGTGGGCCAGCTCACCGGCGGCGTCGCCCACGACTTCAACAACCTCCTGACGATCATCCGCTCGTCGGTCGACTTCCTCCGCCGGCCGGACCTGGCGGAGGAGCGCCGGTCCCGCTACCTCAACGCCGTCTCGGAGACGGTGGACCGCGCGGCGAAGCTCACCGGCCAGCTCCTCGCCTTCGCGCGGCGACAGGCGCTGAAGCCCGAGATCCTCGACGTCGGCGCGCGGCTGCGCGGCGTGGCCGACCTCCTCGACACGGTCACGGGCGCCCGCATCGCGGTCGTGACCGAGCTGCCGGAGCAGCCCTGCTTCATCCGGGTCGATCTCAGCCAGTTCGAGACCGCGCTGGTCAACATGGCGGTGAACGCCCGGGACGCCATGGACGGCGCCGGCACGCTGACCCTGCGCCTGCGCTGCGGCGCGGCGCTGCCGCCGATCCGCGGCCATGCCGGCGCGCCCGGCCCGTTCGCGGCGATCGACCTCGTCGACACCGGCACCGGCATCGCGCCGGACGTGCTGGCGCGGGTGTTCGAGCCGTTCTTCACCACCAAGGAGGTGGGCAAGGGCACCGGACTCGGCCTGTCCCAGGTCTTCGGCTTCGCCAAGCAGTCCGGCGGCGACGTCGCGGTCGAGAGCGCGCCCGGCCGCGGCGCCACCTTCACGCTCTACCTGCCGCAGGTCGAGCCCGAGGCGTCCTGCGCCGCCGCCGCGGAGGCCGCCGCCCTCGACCCCGGCGGCGCGGGGCAGCGGGTTCTGGTGGTGGAGGACAACATCGAGGTCGGCCGCTTCGCCACGCAGATCCTGGAGGATCTCGGCTACGCGACGACCTGGGCGACCAACGCCGAGGCGGCGCTGGATCAGCTCGGGGCCGACGGCGCGGCCTTCGACGCCGTGTTCTCCGACGTGGTCATGCCCGGCATGGGCGGGATCGCGCTGGCCCGGCTCCTCCGGCAGCGGATGCCGCACCTGCCGGTGGTTCTGGCCTCCGGCTACAGCCACGCCCTCGCCCAGGAGGGGATCCGCGAGTTCGAGCTGCTGCCCAAGCCCTACTCCGCCGACCAGGTCTCGCGCGTGCTGCGCAAGGTCGTCGGCGCGCGGCGGAGGCGGCCGAGGGGCGGGCAGCAGGGCGGGCAGCCCTGACGCGGCGGGGCGCTGCCGGGACCAGCGGAGACCTGACAGAGGCCTGACGCCGCAGCCGGGCGGCGACGGGCGGTCCCGGCGCCATGTTCCCGCGGGAGGTTCCGCGCGGGAGACGCCGCGCCCGCCCCCGGAGGTCCCATGGACAGGGTCATGTACGCGCTCGTCACCCTGGCGGAGGCGGTGCTCGGGATCTTCGGCGTGCGGGCGCTCTACGAGCAGCCCGCCTACGCGGTCGTCGAGCGCCTCGACCGCGGGGTCGAGATCCGGTCCTACGCGCCGCGCCTCGCGGTCGAGACCGACGCGCGCGGCCAGGGCGACGGCGACGCCTTCGGGCGGCTGTTCCGCTACATCACCGGCGCCAACCGGGCCGGGGACCGCATCGCCATGACGGCGCCGGTCGAGAGCGGCGGCCAGCGCATCGCCCAGCACATCGCCATGACCGTCCCGGTGGAGCGGGACGGCACCGGCACGATGCGGTTCTTCCTGCCCCGCGCGGTGGCGGCGGCCGGGGCGCCGGCCCCGACCGAGCCGGGGGTCCGGCTGGTCGAGGTCCCGGCGGAGCGGGTCGCGGCCCTGCGCTTCTCCGGCCGCCTCACCCCGGAGGCGCGGGCCGCGCAGGCGGGCATCCTCGCCGCCGTCCTGGCGGCGGCCGGCCGCGCACCGGCGGGCGCGCCCTTCGTCATGGGCTACGACCCGCCCTTCGCGATCCCGTTCCTGCGCCGGAACGAGGTCGCCGTCCGCCTGCCGCCGCCGTGAGAGCCGGGACCGGTCCTGACGGCCGGGCGCGCGGCCTCGGACGCCGCCCCGGAGGACCGGCCCGATTGCGCAATTATCCCGCGATGTCCTTCATAATAATCCCGAAGACTTGCCGCGATCTTCCTCTTTTGTTGTCTTTGCGCCACAGGGCCGATCATTCGAGCCCGCAAGTCGTCCCCGGCAGGGATTAAACAGAATGTGAATTGAGGTCGCGACCCGACCCGAGATCAGTGAGGCGCACGCAGCCGACGCGAAGCGGCGCGTGCCTTCGAATCCAGGTTGGGGGAAGATATGCGGGCCCTGCGAGGCAGCTTGATCGCGTCCGTGGCTCTGTTGCCGGGTGTCGCGCAGGCTCAACAATCCGTCACCCTCGGCGAGATCAGCGTCGTCTCGACGTCGCCGGTGGGTGCGGGCGGCGGCAATTCCAGCGGCGCCCAGAATCTCGATACGCTCGCCCAGGCCGCGCCGACCTTGCCGGCCCCGGCCGGCGGGGTGCGGCTGCGCGGCTCCGAGCAGCCGCTCAACAAGATCCCCAGCACCGTCGAGACCGTCACGGCCCGGCAGATCGAGGTCGATCAGGGCTCCGACAACGTGATCGCCACGCTGGCGCGGCGCACGCCCGGGGTGAACCTCAACGACTCGCAGGGCAATTCGAACCGGGTCGATCTCAGCTACCGCGGCTTCACGGCCTCGTCGGTGCAGGGCGTGCCGCAGGGGCTCGCCGTCTACCAGAACGGCGTGCGGATCAACGAGGCCTTCGGCGACGTCGTCAATTTCGACCTGATCCCGCCGCAGGCGATCCAGCGCATCGACGTGGTCACCGGCAACCCGGTCTTCGGCCTCAACGCCATCGGCGGCGCGGTCAACATCCAGATGAAGAACGGCTTCACTTGGCAGGGCACCGAGATCTCGGCCTGGGGCGGCTCGGACGCGCGCACCGCCGGCTACCTCGAGTACGGCAAGATCTCCGGCCCCTGGAGCTTCTACTTCACCGGCGACGGCCTGAACGACCGCGGCTGGCGCTACCAGAACCCGAGCACGATCGGCCGCCTCTACGCGGATCTCGGCTACCGCTCGCAGGATTCGGAGTTCCACCTGATCGGGCTCGCCGCCCGCAGCTTCTACGGCGCCGCCGCCGCCACGCCGGTGGACTTCACCCATCTCGACCCGCGGGCGATCTTCACCTACCCGCAGACCCAGACGACGCAGGTGGGCACGCTCCAGCTGACCGGCCGGGTCGACCTCTCGCCGACCTGGGACCTCGCCGGCAACGCCTATTACCGGCGCTTCAGCGAGTTCTACGTCGACGGCAACCAGGGCAACTTCGAGAACTGCAGCAGCCGCAGCAGCTTCCGGGGCTCGCTCTGCTACCAGGACGACGCGTTCAACGTGAACGCGCCGCCCACCAGCCAGGTGGCGGCGCGCCGGGCCTACGCCAACCAGTTCGCGATCCTCGGCCTGAACAACCAGACGATCCCGTTCGTCCGGAACATCCCGTACGGCACGATCGACACGACCCGGACGGAGGCCGAATCCTACGGCGGCTCGCTCCAGGCCGCCAACCGCGACCGGATCTTCGGCCTGAACAACGCCTTCGTGGTCGGCGGCAGCGTCGACGCCTCGAATTTCTCGTTCAAGTCGGCGAGCCAGCTGGGCGTGATCAACCCGAACCTGTCGATCACCGTCGATCCGAACAACCCGTATTACGGCACGATCCCGGGCCTCGGCACGCCGGACATCCGCAC
Source organism: Methylobacterium sp. D54C (assembly GCF_053345595.1). Taxonomy (NCBI): domain Bacteria; kingdom Pseudomonadati; phylum Pseudomonadota; class Alphaproteobacteria; order Hyphomicrobiales; family Methylobacteriaceae; genus Methylobacterium; species Methylobacterium sp. D54C. The sequence continues at coordinate 10,459 of NZ_JBKFAK010000010.1, read as the reverse complement.
GCTGGGGGCGATCGGCCTCGCGCCGGGCAACGTCAGCGGCTCGACCCTGTATCTCGGCCTCTACGCCACCGACACGCTGGACGTGACCGACCGGCTGTCGCTGACCGGCGGCTTCCGGCTCAACTACGCCCGCATCCAGACCCGGGACCAGACCGGGTTCTCGCCGGACGTCACCGGCGTGCACGAGTACACCAAGGTCAACCCGCTCGCGGGCCTGACCTACCAGTTCGACCCGGCGCTGAACCTCTACGGCGGCTACTCGGAATCGAACCGCGCCCCGACCCCGCTGGAGCTGTCCTGCTCCAGCCCGACCCAGCCGTGCCTGCTGCCGAACTCGCTCGTGGCCGATCCGCCGCTCAAGCAGGTCACCGGCCGGACCTACGAGGCCGGTTTCCGCGGCGTGATCCCGGCCTTCCTGTCGGGCGGCGCCCTCACCTACAAGGCCGGCGTCTACCGCACCGACCTGAGCAACGACCTCTACCAGGTCGCCGTCGCGGGCAACGCCGCCCGCGCCTACTACATCAACGTCCCGGCGACCCGGCGCCAGGGCATCGAGGTCGGCGCCGAGTACGCGGTCACGCCCGACCTGCTGGTCTACGCGAACTACGCCCTGGTCGACGCGACCTTCCAGTTCAACGCGACCCTCTCGTCGCCCAACAACCCGCTGGCGAGCACCGGCGCGGCCGGCGGCGCCGTGGGCGGCGACGTGATCCCGAACGGCGGCATCCGCGTCCGGCCGGGCGACAAGATCCCGCTGATCCCCGATCACCAGATCAAGGCGGGCTTCGAGTACAGCATCACCCCGAACTGGCGCTTCGGCCTCAACGTCTCGGCGTTCTCGTCGTCCTACTACCGGGGCGACGAATCGAACCTCAACCGCAAGCTGCCGGCCTACTACGTGATGAACCTGACGACGAAGTATCAGGTCAGCAAGAACCTGGAGATCTTCGGGCTGATCACCAACCTGACCAACAACCGCTACGCCACGTTCGGCACCTTCGCGGAGACGGGCGCAGTGGCCGGCAACCTGTCGATCAACGACCCGCGGACCACGACCCTGGCGCAGCCGCTCTCGATCTACGCCGGCCTCACCTACCGGTTCGGGGCGGATCCGGTCCCGATGGCGCCGGAGCCGATCATCCGGAAGTACTGATCCCGTCCACGGGACGATGATGCGAGGGGCCGCGGGATCCGCGGTCCCCGTTCTGTTTCGCGTCATCGGTCCTTGGCGGCCAAGAAATTGGCCCGGTCTTTCAAACCCAGATGAGTGCGGCCGTCGACCCGATCTGTATCCCTGATCGGCCGCCGGCGAGGCTTGCGGGCGCTCCCGTCCCGGTCACCCCGATCCTGGAGACACCCATGCCGCGCTACTTCATCGACACCGCCGACCACGTCGCCGTCCGGGACGACGAGGGCACGGTCCTCCCGGACCGGGCCGCCCTGCGGGACCTGCTGCGCCGGACCCTGACGGCGCTCCTGCACGACGAGGGCGAGGAGACCGGGGTGAACGACTTCGCCGCCAGCGCCTACGACGAGGACGGTCGCCTCGTGATGCGGGCCCGGGCCAGCTTCCACGTCGTGGACCCGTAGGGGACGCCCGGCAGGACGTCCCCGCGCCCCGGTCAGGCCGCGTCCGGCATGCGGTCGAGGAGCTTGTCGAGGGTGATCGGGTAGTCGCGCACGCGGATGCCGGTGGCGTTGTAGATCGCGTTCGCGACCGCGGCGCCGACCCCCGAGATGCCGAGCTCGCCCACGCCCTTGGCCTTCATGGGCGAGGACATCGGGTCGACCTCGTCGAGGAAGATCACCTCTTGGTGCGGGATGTCGGCGTGGACCGGCACCTCGTAGCCGGCGAGGTCGTGGTTGGCGAAGAAGCCGCGCTTGGTGTCGACGGCCAGTTCCTCCATCAGGGCCGCCCCGGTGCCCATGACCATCCCGCCGATCACCTGGCTGCGGGCGGATTTCGGGTTGAGGATGCGGCCCGCCGCGCAGACCGCCAGCATCCGCCGCACCCGGACCTCCGCCGTATAGGCATCCACCGCGACCTCGACGAAGTGGGCGCCGAAGGTCGAGACCTGCTGGGTCTTCGAGAACTCACCGAACTCGATCGCGTCCTCGGCCACGAGCTCGCCGTCGGCGGCGGCCCGGGCGAGCGGGATGGCGCGGTTGCCGGCGCGAACCTCGCCCTCCTCGAACACCGCGTCGGTGGCGTTGAAGCCGAGCTTCTGCGCGACCGCCTCCCGCAGCTTCACGCAGGCCGCGTAGACGCCCGCGGTCGACGAGTTGGCGCCGAACTGGCCGCCCGAACCCGACGAGACCGGGAAGTCCGAATCGCCGAGCCGCGCCACGACCCGGTCGAGGGGCACGCCCATCATCTCGGCGGCGGTCTGCGCGATGATCGTGTAGCTGCCGGTGCCGATATCGGTCATGTCGGTCTCGACCGTGACCGTGCCGTCGGCGGAGAGCCGCACCCGGGCGCCCGACTTCAGCACCATGTTGTCGCGGAACGCCGCCGCCATGCCGTGCCCGACGAGCCACTGCCCCTCCCGGACCTGTCCGGGCTTCGGGTTGCGCCGGGCCCAGCCGAACCGCTCGGCGCCGAGCTTGAGGCAGCCGACGAGGTCGCGGTGGGAGTAGCGCAGGTCCGGCTGGGTCGGGACGACCTGCGTGTCGTTGCGGATGCGGAACTCCACCGGGTCGAGGCCGAGCTTCTCGGCCATCTCGTCCATGGCGACCTCCAGCACCGCGAGGCCCGGGGCCTCGCCGGGGGCGCGCATGGCGTTGCCCTCGGGCAGGTCGAGCCGGGCGAGCTTCATGGCGGTCAGGCGGTTCGCCCCCGCGTACAGGTACTTGGTCTGGTTCACGGCCGTCTCGGGATCGCCCTCCGGCAGGTTGCCCGAGACGCTCTCGTGCGCGATCGCCGTGATGGTGCCGTCCCGCTGGGCGCCGATCCGGACCCGCTGGATCGTGGCCGGGCGGTGCGTGGTGTTGTTGGCGATCAGCGGGCGGGTCAGCGCCACCTTGACCGGCCGCCCGGCGGCCTTCGCGGCGAGCGCCGCCAGCACCGCGTCGGCGCGCACGAACAGCTTGCCGCCGAAGCCGCCGCCAACATAGGGCGCGTCGAGGCGGACCTTGTCCTTCGGCAGGCCGAGCATCTTGGCGAGGCTGCCGTGGCCCCAGCCGATCATCTGGTTGGCGGTCCAGAGCGTGACCCGGTCGCCGTCCCAGGCCGCCGTCGTGGCGTGCGGCTCCATCATGGCGTGGCTCTCGTCGGACGTCGTGTAGGTCGCGTCGAGCGTCACGGGGGCCTGCGCGAAGGCGCCCTCGAAGTCGCCGGTCCGCTCCTCGCCGTTGCCGCCGCTGCCCTCGCCGCTGTCGGCCGGGACCGGCTCGGCGGTCTTCGCCGCGGCGGCGAGGTCGAACGCACCGGCCTCTGGGGCGTAATCGACCGTCACCAGGAAGGCGGCCGCCCGGGCCTGCTCGAAGGTCTCGGCCACCACGACGGCGATCGCCTGATGGTAGTGCTGGATCACGTCGCCGCCGAACAGGTAGGCGACGTTCATCACGCCGCGCTCGATCCGCGGCGTGTCGAGGGTGGTGACGATCCCGATGACGCCGGGCGCCTGCCGGGCCGAGGCCGTGTCGATGCTGCGCACCCGGCCCTTGGCGATGGCGGAGCCCAGCACGTAGCCGTAGGCGGCGTCGGGGGCCGCGTCGTGGCGCTCGTACGCGTAGGGCGCGGTGCCGGTGGTCTTGTACTTGCCGTCGATGCGGTCGGTGGGCAGGCCGACGACCTTGAGGCGGTCGATCGGGTTCGGGCCCGCGGCGGTGTCGAACTTCATGGCTCAGGCCCTCGCTTGGTTGAGCGCGGCGCCGAGGGTCCGCTCGGCGAGCTTCAGCTTGTAGGCGTTCTCGTGGGTGGGCGCGGCGTCGGCGAAGACCCGGTCGGTCACGGCCCGGGCGCCCTTCGGGAGATCGGCCTCGGCCGCCTCGACCCGCCAGGGCTTGTGGGCGACGCCGCCGAAGGCGACGTGGCCGGAGCCGTCCTTGCCCAGGATCGCCGCCACCGAGACCAGCGCGTAGGCGTAGGAGGCGCGGTCGCGGACCTTGCGGTAGATGTGCGTCCCGGGAACGGGCTTCGGCAGCGTCACCGCGGTGATGAGCTCGCCGGGCTCGAGGTTCGTGTCGCGCGACGGGTCGTCGCCCGGCAGGCGGTGGAACTCGGCGATCGGGATCGTCCGCGCGGCGCCCCCGGCGTCGATCGTCTCCACGGTGGCGTCGAGGACGCGCATGGCCACCGCCATGTCGCCCGGATGCGTGGCGATGCAGGCCTCGCTGCCGCCGATCACCGCCAGCTGGCGGCTCACGCCGTCGAGCGCCGAACAGCCGGAGCCCGGCTGGCGCTTATTGCAGGGCTGGGCGGTGTCGTAGAAGTACGGGCAGCGGGTCCGCTGCAGCAGGTTGCCGGCGGTGGTCGCCTTGTTGCGCAGCTGGCCGGAGGCGCCGGCGAGCAGCGCGCGGGCGAGGACCCCGTAATCCGCGCGCACCCGCGGATGGGCCGCGAGATCGGTGTTGCGCACCAGGGCGCCGATGCGCAGGCCGCCCTCCTCGGTCGGCTCGACCGCGTCGAGGCCGAGCCCGTTCACGTCGACGAGGTGGCGCGGGGTCTCGATCTGCAGCTTCATCAGGTCGAGCAGGTTGGTGCCGCCGGCGATGAACTTGGCGTCGGGCGTGGCGGCGACGGCGGCGGCGGCCGCGGCGGGCGTGCCCGGGCGCTCGTACGTGAAGGACTTCATGCGCGGCTCCCGGCGACTTCGGTGATCGCCTCGACGATGTTGGAATAGGCGCCGCAGCGGCAGAGGTTGCCGCTCATCCGCTCGCGGATCTCGGTCTCGGTCACCTGCGGCGCGGCGCCGAGATCGGCCGTGACGTGGCTCGGGATGCCGGCCCTGATCTCCTCCAGGACGGCCACGCCCGAGCAGATCTGGCCCGGCGTGCAGTAGCCGCACTGGTAGCCGTCGTGCTTGACGAAGGCCGCCTGCATCGGGTGCAGGCTGTCGGGCTGCCCCAGGCCCTCGACGGTCACGATCTCGGCGCCCTGGTGCATGATCGCCAGCGTCAGGCAGGCGTTGATGCGCCGCCCGTCGACGATCATCGTGCAGGCGCCGCACTGGCCGTGATCGCAGCCCTTCTTGGACCCGGTGAGGTGCAGGTGCTCGCGCGCGGCGTCGAGCAGGCTGGTGCGGGTGTCGAGTTCGAGCGTGCGCCGCTCGCCGTTCACCGTGAACGTGACGGCGGCGAGGACCGGTGCGTCGGTCCGCGCAGGTCTGGCGCCCGGGTCCTGGGGCACGGTTTCGGCGCTCACCATCAAGTCTCTCTCCGGTTCAGATCACGAAGGCGCGGACGGGATCCCGGTCGCCGGGGCCCGCGGGCGGAACATCCCGGCGGAACATCCCGGCAAGACATCCCGGCAAGACATCCCGCAAAGCGGCGGCACCCTGGATCGGCTCCAAGGTAGAGCCCGCTCCCGCGATGGTCAGGGGGGCGGCGCGGCCGGGAACGCGAAAGTTGCGGCGGGCCGCGCCGGGACCCGTCCAAACGAAAGGGCCGACCCGAAGGCCGGCCCCGATCGTCGCGTGGCGGACGCGCCTACTCGGCCGCGGTCATCTCGGCGGTGTAGTGGCCGCACCAGTCCTGGGCGGCGACCACCGGCCAGAGGCCCTTGGACTCGGGCGCGGGCTGGCTGACCGGCGGGTTGAAGCGGCACAGGCCGGCATCGTTCTGCGCGACGGCGCCGTTGCCCTTGTGCTCGTCGAAGAACCGGCAGGTCTCGCACTTGGCGTTCATGGTCGGGCTCCTGTGAGGCCGGCGGCCCGGGGGCCGTCCCGGCGGGGGACGAGAGCTTGGACCTTAGAAGTGATCCAATCTGCGGGGCCAACGTCGGAGCGATCGGGCGGGTTCCCGGCGGCGGATCGGCGATCCCGCTCAGCCGACCGCGGCGAGGCCCGGCTCGGCCCGGGCGGACTCCTCGGCGGGGCCGGCGGGACCGCCGACCGCGGCGGCGTAGTCGGTGATCGGGCGCGGCCTGCCGAACAGGAAGCCCTGCATCTCGCCGCAGGCCTCCTCGGTCAGGAACTTCATCTGCGCGTGGGTCTCGACGCCCTCCGCGACGACGCCCATGCCGAGGCTGCGGCCGAGGCTGAGCACGGCCCGGACGATCACGGCGGCCTGCGGCCCGGTCCCGAGCTGCGCCACGAAGGAGCGGTCGATCTTCAGCTTGTCGAACGGGAAGGCCTGGAGGGTCGCGAGCGACGCGTAGCCGGTCCCGAAATCGTCCATGCTGATCCGGATGCCGTAGCTCTTCAGGCGGCGGAGGATGCCCACGGCCCGCGCCATGTCGTTGATGATGATGCTCTCGGTGACCTCCAGCTCCAGGCGGTCCGGCGAGAGACCGGTCTCGGCCAGGATCGCCAGGACGGTCTCGGGCAGGCCGGGCTTCTGGAACTGGCGGGGCGAGAGGTTGACGGCGACCTTCAGGGGCTGCGCCCACTGGGCCGCCTCGCGGCAGGCCTCGCGCAGCACCCAGTCGCCGAGCGCCACGATCAGGCCGGTCTCCTCGGCCAGGGGCACGAACACGTTGGGCGACACGCTGCCGCGGACCGGGTGGGTCCAGCGCAGGAGCGCCTCGAACCCGACGAGCGCCCCCGTGTGGCCCTCGACCTGCGGCTGGTAGTGCAGGCTCAGGGTGTTGTCGTCGAGGGCCTGGCGCAGGTCGCGCTCGAGCACCCGCCGCTCCTCGGCCTCCTCGTCCATGGCGGGGGTGAAGATCCGGTACGTGCCGCGGCCCTCGGCCTTGGCCCGGTAGAGGGCGAGGTCGGCGCGGCGGTACAGCGGCTCGGCATCCGTCCCGTGCTCGGGGGCCAGCGCGATGCCGACACTCAGGCCGACGCCGACCCGGTGCCCGCCCACGCTGAACGGGCTGTGGAACAGCGCGATGAGGCGCTCGGCCAGGACCTCGGCCTCGGCCGCGCCGCCGGCCGAGAGCACGGCGAACTCGTCGCCCCCGAGCCGGGCCACCGCCCCGTCCCCCGCGATGCCCCGCAGGCCGGCCGACACGCGCCGGAGGAGCTCGTCCCCGGCCTGGTGGCCGAGGCTGTCGTTCACGCTCTTGAAGCCGTCGAGGTCGAGGTACAGGACCGCGCAGGCGCCGCCGCGCTGGACGATGTCGACGAGGCTGCGCGCGAGGGTCTCGTGGAACAGCGCCCGGTTCGGCAGGCCGGTGAGGACGTCGTGGCGGGCGAGGCGCGCCACCTCGGCCTCCGCGGCCTTCCGCTTGGTGATGTCGGTGAAGGTCCGCACGAAGCCGCCATCTGCCAGGGGCACGGTGCGGATCTCGAGCACGAGGCCGTTGGGCCGCGCCCGCTCGTGAACCTGCGTCTGCCCGGCCTCGCCGCGCTCGATCCAGGTCCGGATCGAGCGGTCCGGGCGCCGGCGCTCGCGGCGGCTCGCCTCGTGGCGCAGCACCGCCCGGTAGCTCGGCCGCGCCTGCATCATCGCCCGGGGCAGGTCGAGGAGCGCCAGAGCCCGCTCGTTGCAGACCCGGACCACGCCGCCGGCGTCGACCATGATGAGGCCCTGGTCCATGCTGTCGAGGGTGGCGTCGAGCAGCAGGGTCTTCTCCCGCAGCATGCGGCCCTGCCGGGCCAGGGCGACGTTGATCCGGCGCAGGTGGTCCAGCATCAGCGTCAGCGCCGCGAAGGCCAGGATCACCGCCATCACGCCGGCGATGCCGCCGGCCAGGACGCCCCGGGCGAGGCCGAGTTGCGGGACCGCCAGGGCCGGGTCCGGCACCACCCGGGCGGCCGCCATGGCGAGGAAGTGCAGGATCGCGATGGCGAGGGTCAGGACGGTCGCGGCCGCGAGCCGGGCCCGCGCGCCCGCGCTGCCGACATGGATGGCCATGCCGGCGGCCGCGAGCCCGCAGCCCGCCGCGATCGCCGTGGCGGCCATGGCGGGGTCCCAGGTGAAGTGTCCCGGCAGCCGCACGCCGGCGATGCCGAGGAAGTGCATGCAGGCGATGCCGATCCCGAGCACGAGGCCCGCCCCCGCCCCGGCCCAGCGCGACGGCGTGGCCCGGGCGAACAGGAAGGCCACGGTGGCGGCCGCGATCGCGACGATCAGCGAGAGCAGGGTCGTGCGCGGCTCGTAGCCCAGCACCACGCCGGGATCGTAGCCCAGCATGCCGATGAAGTGGGTGCTCCAGATCCCGGCCCCGATCGAGAAGCCCGAGGCCAGGAGCCAGACCGGCCCGTGCCCGTCGGCGCGGACCTGGACGCGCTGCTCCAGCTTGAGGGCGACCGCACAGGAGATCCAGCACACGCAGGCGGCCAGGGCGACCACCCAGCCGGTATGTTCCTCGGTCAGGCAAGCGAACGCGCGATACATCGAGGTGCCCCGCCCATCTGCGACGGCGGGAACCTTAACCCGCGGGTACTAATCAGAAGTTGCATTCCGCCCGGACACGGGTCCGATCCGCCATGCGGACGAGACTCTTCCGGGCGCCGCCGCGCGCCGGTCAGGCCGCAGATCAGGAGTTGTATGTTCGGGCGCGGCGGCGGTCCGCCCGCCCGTGCCCGTCGCGGCGCCCGTCAGCCACGCCCGTCAGCCACGCCCGTCGCCGCGGATCTCGATCGGCCGCGCCGCGAAATCCGTCAGGAGTTCCTGGAGCTCGTCCTCGTGGACGAGGCGCGCCGCCTCCTCGGGCGCGAACCATTGCAGGGTGCGCTGGGCCTGTTCCGGCCAGCGCTCGTGCTGGGCCTCGACCCGCAGCGGGTAGACGCGGACCATGCAGGGGAAGGCGCGGCCGTGGTCGAAGCGCTTCTGGTAATGGTACCGTCCGACCGGGTTCGCGGCGATCTGCCCTTCGAGCCCCGCCTCCTCGTAGGCCTCCCGCGCGGCGGCCTGATGGGCCTTGCGGCCGGTCATCGGCCAGCCCTTCGGGATGATCCAGCGCCCGGTATCGCGCGAGGTGATCAGCAGAACCTCGATCCGGCCGTCGGCGCCGACACGGAACGGCAGGGCCGCCACCTGCTTGAGCGGTTTGACCTGCGCCTTGCGGAGCAGCTTCTTCAAGTTCGGCCGCTTGGATGCCGTCTTCAGCGCTGACCTCGCGGACGGAGAAGGGCGGGATTTCTGATGATGCTTCTGCAATCGACGGCCTCCTCACGCTTTTACATAAGTTTAACACGATCCCATTGCAGCCCGCGCGCATTGGCACCGAGCCATGCCTGTAACGCTGTGCTCATCCCCTCCAGGCGGCTTGTCGCGGGCCGGCTTGTCGGCGAAGGCTGACGCGTCAAACGTCCACGAGGCGCGGCATGGCTGTCGAGATCGAGCGCAAGTTCATCGCGAACCCGTCGGTTCTGGCGCTGTGCCGGGCGGGGACGCCCCTGGTTCAGGGATACCTCTTCACCGACGCGGCCAACACGATCCGGATCCGCCGGGCCGGTGAGCGCGCGCTGATCACGTGGAAGAGCCCGCGCCGCGGCGCCAGCCGGGACGAGATCGAGTTCGCCATCGCGCCGGAGGACGGCGCGGCGCTCCTCGCCACCGTGCCGCCCGGCCGGCGGCTCGAGAAGACCCGCTACCGGGTCGCGCATGCCGGGGCGGTCTGGGACGTCGACGTGTTCGGCGGGAACCTCGCGGGCCTGATCCTGGCCGAGATCGAACTGGAGCGCGAGGACCAGCCGGTGGTGCTCCCTCCCTGGGTCGAGCGCGAGGTCACCGACGACGCGCGCTACCGCAACTCGCGGCTGGCCGCGGGACCGGTGCCGGAGCGGTGGGCGGCCTAGGTCCCCGACGCGCCGGGCGGATCCGTCCGGTCGAACATCTCGAACATCCGGGCCCGTGAACATCCCGGGGCGGCCACCGTTCTCACGGCATGCCCCGGACCCTGATCACCTGGACGCAGAACGAGACCGCCGGCGTGCCGCTCCCGCGCTTCGTCGGCCGGGTCGGGACGGTCGTCGTGGGGATCTGTGCCTACGACGGATCGAGCCGGTTCTGGACCTGGTGGAGCCCGCTGGCCGAGGACATCTGGGGGCACGGCCAGGACGCCGAGGGCGCCCGGCAGGGCTGCGAGGCCTGGCTGCGCGGATGGCTCGAGAACTTCAGGCCGTTCTTCACCTGACGCGGCCGGCCGCGAGGGCGCGGCCGGGCCGTCGACGCTGGATCAGCGCATGAAGTGCGGCAGGCGCCGCTTCCAGCGCTCGCCGAGCCGCAGCTCGTTCGTCCGCCGCCCTGCCGTCGACCGGGGCGCCGGGCCCTGACCCGACGTGGGACCCGACGCGGGACCGGACGCGGCCGGCGGCGGGACGCGGGCGGGCGCCGCGTCGACGGGCGGGGCCGGCGGCGGGGCGGTCGGCGCGGCCGGGCGCGGCGGCACCGTCTGCACCTGCGG